>JACRAO010000062.1 GCA_016213345.1 Bdellovibrio sp.
ATCAAGGAAGATGACCTTCTTCACCATTTTGAAAATAGTCTTTTGCTAAAAAAAATAAACCATACTAAGCCAAATGAATTTGATCACATTAGACATAAAGCAATCTATCTACAGATTGATATTTCTCTAAATAGTGCTGCAAAAGCAGAGTTGTCTTTACAACACCACGAGGTCCAACTATACCAATGACACGCTCACCCCAATCAATCCTATAATGCAGAAATCTCTTAAACTTAAGAGAAACTCCCTCCAGTGTGTTTTGATGTGCTTCGAAAAAGTGTTCTAAAAGCATCGTAAAGTATAGTTTATAGAAGAATAGAAGCAATGCGTCTTATGACAGACTTACCCTCACAAGAAGTTAAAAAAGTAGAAACCAGGCTAGAAGAAGGAAAAGTAAGTTTAACAAATCTTAGCTCACTGCAGGGTTTTATAAGACGAAAGGAGAAAACAGGAAAAATAAGGATAAACCAAGAAGAAAAAAAAGAATTAATCAGCCAGATAGAAAACCTCTCAACCAGGCAGTGTCAAGAAATGCTAGTAAAACTTGAACCTGAACTTATGACACAAATGAGAGAAAGAGAAAGAATTGTTTCAGAAGATAAAGTGGAGCTAAAAATAACAGTATCAAAAGAGTTACTTGAAAGGCTTAAAAAAATTCAGGAACTCAGATCACACGTTTATGCAGTCATGACATATGCTGAGATTATAGAGTATATGACTGAAATAACTCTTAACAAAATAGATCCAAATAGCAAAAAATATAAAAAGTCGGCTGAAGAAGACAATAAAAACATGCTGGTTCCAGAACCAATAAGAGAAGAAGGCGAAAAAATAAAACCAGAAAATAAGCCCAAGCAGGAACAAATAACAGAAACGAAAAGCACACTTCCTGCGCAGGAAGTAAATAAAATAGATCAATTAAAAAAACCAAAACGGCTAGCCATACCCACTCATATAAAAAGGGCAGTTTGGAGGCGTGACCGGGGTTGTTGTACTTATATAAGTCCAATAACAGGAAAACAATGCTTAAGCACGTTTGGGTTAGAGTTTGAGCACAAAGTACCTGTATCAAAAAATGGATTATCAGATGAAACTAACATTACACTTCATTGTAGAAAACATAATATACAAAAAGCTATTGAGATATTTGGAATAG
>JACRAO010000064.1 GCA_016213345.1 Bdellovibrio sp.
AATTCACTATTATTTTTAGGATTAGAAATTCTGCGTTCTAAAATACCCGTTCTTTCCCTAATCCATTCGTTACTTGTTTGTAAAGAAGCAGGAAAATCATGGTTGGTTAGTCTTTTTTCAGGAAAAGCAGAACCTGTTCCAGTAACCCGTGCAGCATAAGGGTGAGTGTGTGAATGTCCCATTAGCAATTTCCTCTTACCACAGATTGGTCCTGTAAAGCTAAGTTTAATTTTTCTATATACCGGCTTTCTAGGGCATTTTGGCTTCGGATGAGCGCATTCATAATAGCCTTGGCCTTGCTCCTCCCGTGACAAACAAAAGCATAACCACCAACTCCCAGGAGTGGAGCTGCGCCATATTCTGCATAATCCAATTTCTTTTTAATTTTATTTAATAGTCCGAAAGAAAAAACAAGACCAATTGATGTGAGAGGATTTTTCTTGGCAGCTTGCATAAGAAGTGAAGCTACTGTGAACCCTAAGCCTTCTAAGGATTTTAAAACCAAATTTCCTACAAAACCGTCAGTGACTACAACGTCTACGCGCCCAGAAAAAAGATCTTTTCCCTCTACATAACCTATAAAATCAGCTAACCGGTTTTGACCTTTAAAAACCTGAGAGTTTTCAATAAGTTCAAGTGCTCTGCGTGTGAGCTCGTTTCCTTTGGATCGTTCCTCACCGTTTGAGAGGAGTCCCACCTTTGGCAGTTCAGCTGATTTTCTCTCTACGTGAGCAAATACTGCTCCCATAAGCGCAAAATCTCTTAGGTGGATTTCTTTACAATCAATGTTTGCTCCAACGTCAATAAGCACGCAGCCATCTGGACGTATAGTCGGAAGTTTTATGGCAATAGCAGGGCGTTCAATTTGAGGTAATCTGCCCATGTGTAAAAGACTAGATGCCATTAGAGCGCCGGAATGGCCTGCACTAATAAAAGCAGAAGGTGTTTTGTTTTTCCAATCTTGCGCTGCCAGCTTTATGCCAATATTTATCGAAGAAGCTGGTTTTGTGCGTACAGAACTTATTGTTTCCGACATTTCAATATTGTCTTTTGCGTGTAGAATAAAAACTTTTTTATTCAATGAGTGCTTAAGCGATTTAAAGCGATGTCTTTTCAATTGTGTATTAATCACTACTTCATCACCTACTAAATAAAGTTCACTATTTAAGTGTTTCAAGGCAAGCTTTGCGCCCTCTAAAATTGCAGAAGGTGCATAATCACCTCCCATGACATCTAAGATAAGTTTGTGCATACTTTGGATTATTGGTTTTGGGTTGTAGACTTTTCTTTTGTTTTAATTTTTGGATTTAAAATTAATTTTTTATCATAGTATCCACACATACAAACACGGTGTGGGCGAGTGGGTTCGTTGCAGGTTGGGCATGTAATAGTTGTGGGTTTTTCAAGTCGGTTGCCTCCAGCAAAACGCCTCATGTTTCTTCTACTTCTTGAAGACTTTTTCTTTGGAACGGCCATAATTTCTCCTTATTAATTATGTTTAAGATTTTTTAAAGCAGCAAAAGGCTGCTCATGAGAATCTTTTGAACATTCACAGTTATTTTCATTTAGATCAGTTCCACAACCTGGGCATAGTCCCTCGCAGTCTTTGTGGCACAAAGGCTGAAAAGGGAGCTCTAGTGTTAGTTGTTCGTTTAAAACTTCGGCTAGGTCAATAAAATCAGTAGCAATATAGTTAATATCAACATCCTTTGTGAGCTCTAGTTCGGCAGTGTTCTCTAGCTCTGGTAAGGTTTGGTAATGAAAATGATTTGTCAAACTATGCTTTTGCTCAAAAGGCATAGCACCAGCCATCGCGGGATCTTTACAAAATAAAATACTAAATGACGGCTCACAGCGCAGTAAGTAGGGATTAACACATCTGCTGCACAAAAGTTGAATTTCTGTATCAACTTTTCCAACAACTAAAAATATGTCGTTAATTTTTCTAAAAGTAAAATGAGCGCTAATAGTGCGTGTTTTGGGTGAAGTAGTTGTTTCAGAATCTTTTTCGTCAAGTTTAGACACGACTTCTTTGGCCCAAAGGTCTTTTTGGGTAAAGTCTAATGTAGTCTCTTGTTCTTTAATTTCGTGTAAAAAAATCTTCATAAAAGCTAGAGGACAGCACTTTACCGGGCTCTAATGCCCGAGTCAATTAATTTTTGGGTAATTTTTGAGATATCACATTTAGAGGGTTGTCATATATGTACTTTACACTTGTGTAAAATAACTTCTTAAGCTGTTTTTTATTGCCTTTAAAGTGCTTAATTTCATTATAAAACCACTTTTGAAATGCATCTGTGAGTAAAAACGCACTTCCCGCAAGTTTGCCGTTTTTTAGTACACAAGCTTGTTTTTGGGCTTGTATCCTGAGATTTCCAAAGGCATGCCATGTGCCAGCCCTTGTTTTTGCTGCTGGAACACAATCTGAAACGAAGCATAAACGGTTTTTATGAAGTTTTGTCATCCAATTAATAATATGTGGTGATACATGTGTTTGATCAATAATGAGTTCAATGTAAATTTCAGGGTTGCCTATAGCAGCACCAAGTATGCCAGGATCTCTATGATGAAACGACATGGCATTCCAAGCATGTGTAACTCCAGAAAAACCCAAGTGAAAAGCACGTTTTGCTTGTTCAAAATTTGTTTGTGAGTGACCAATTGAAAGTATAACTTTCTTTTGTCTGCTCCAGTGGCACAAGCCTTTTAGTTCCCTATCTGAGAGTAGTTCAGGTGCTAACGTAATAATTTTTAACGTTTTTAAGCTTTTTTCCCACAGTGTACTTAGCTCTCTAAGTGAAAAATGGCGAATAGCTCTTTTTGGGTGGGCTCCACAGGCATGTGAGGAAATAAAAGGGCCTTCTAGATGAATTCCAAGGGGTATGGCTCCCGGAAAATCTCCCTTAGATATCCACTCACCTAAGCAACTAACTGCTTGAGATAAATCCTTTTTTGACGCTGAAATAGTAGTAGGACAAAAGGCTTTTATGCCATTTTTCCATAAAAGTTTAGAAAGTTTATTAAGTTGCTTTTTGTTTGAATGCATCAGATCAATGCCAAATGCCCCATGAAAATGCAGGTCAATAGCATTGAGTTGTGTTCTAAATGGTTGAGAAATGACCTTGACTGTAGTTTTTTTGCGTGGCACGCAGTTAATTTAACATGTATAAAGGTAAAAAAGGAAGATAATCCATTCATGACTAAACCAAAACTAAAATCAAAACAAAAACCAAAATCAAAAATAAAAACAAAGGCAGTTTCTAAGCTGGGTGCTATTAAAAAATTTCTTTTAGGATCTACTAGCGAAAAAAAATCTAGGTCTGATGTAAAGAAAGCGCACAAAGAAACTGCTAACTTGTCTCCTCCTAATCCTTCGGCTAGTCCTTCTGCTAGTCCTTCTGCCAACTCTGCAGCTGGCCCTTCTAGAGTAAAAACTTCGAAAATTTCGGTGTCTTCTCCTAAAACAGAGCCTGTTCATAATGTGCCTGCTCTAGTAACTGGAGTTAAAACACACGGTAAAAAAACTTCGTCTGCTGCTCCTAAATTGATTGCTGTTTCTCGCACTTCAAGAAATGCAGTTGTTTGTCGTGAAGTTGCATGTGAGGGGTTGGCAACCACTGGGGGATACTGCAGGTTGCATTATATTAAAAACTGGAAAAAAATTAAGCGAAAAGAGGTCATTTTAAAAGAAAAGAAACTCAATCGCTACATCGAAGAATTAGTGGTGAAATATCCTGATAAGTATATCGAAGCTATTAGACAAGATTTAGCTAGTGATAAGGACTTTTCGAAAGTGATCTCAGACTTGGATCTGGATGAAGCAATTAATGAATTTGATATTGAAACTGAAACACCAGAAACTCTTATTGATCATATTAAACGCGATTTCGAAGACGAAGGCGATTATTAACTAGATTCTGCTGAAAAAGGTTCATCTACTTCGTTAGATTTCCTCAAAAAATCCTCACATA
>JACRAO010000060.1 GCA_016213345.1 Bdellovibrio sp.
GGCATTATGGTTTTCTGGTTTGGGGGTGGCGTTGGTTTTCTATCAGCTTGGTTTTGAGTTTATGGCGGTTTTTCAGGGGGTAATTGCAACTCTTATGAGTTTGCTGTTTATATATTATGGGGTCACTCTGGGTGAAAAATGGAGTATGTCAATACACAAGGGTGTGGTGTTGGTGGCTGCCGGCTTGATGAGCGCTTTTTTGTTCTATTTTGCTTTTCAGAGGGTGTTAACAAAGTTTAACTTAATATCAGATTTTTTTAGTGTAAGAAAATTTGTAGAAAATTTGCATCTATTTAGTCGCCAAGTATTAATAGAGAGTTTTTTATCGGTTTTGCTGTTAGCGATTATTTTATTTGTAACACTAATAGGTGTGGGCACAGTATCGCGGGAGGAATAAAAAGAGTGATTTTGCTTTTTTTGGCATGTTTCATGTTTGGTATCGGAACAGTTTGTCTCATTTTTCGCGCAACATTGCTTAATATTTTGATGGGGTTTCAGATCCTTTTTTTTGGAATTTCATTGCTTTTTGCTTTTCTAAGTTCTATTTTAAATTCTCAAGAATTATCTTATTTATTTGGATTTTTTTTATTATTTGTCTTTGTTGGTTTGGTGGCCGTAGGATTTTCGCTTATAATTCGTGTTTATTACTTAAAAAAGAGTATACAAGTGGGAGAATTAAGAAATTTAAAGCATTGAGGGGTGTTGTTAAGGATGGTTTTGTCGTTAGTGTTTTTATTTTGTTTGGTGGCGAATGCATTTTTTTGGGGTCTGATTTTTTACTTATGTGTGTGTGGGAAATTATCTTTGACAGTAATGGCTACAAATTGGGCATGGAAAGAATCCGGCTTTCAATTTATTTCGCTGGGGTTCTTTCCGGACAAGGTGGGGGTAGTTTTATCTTTTGCATTTAGTTTAGTGATTTGTATTCTTTATTTATATGATTTTTTGGGGCAGAAAAATTTTACAACATACTACGACAGCAGGCGCGGTGCGGGATATTTATTAACAGTCTGTGGCTTTATTTTTAATTGGTTATCAATAAATCCTTGGTTAGCACTTGTGGGCACAACTCTCAACATAATGGGCGGCGCTCTTCTTTTAAATGATTTTTGGTACAAAAAATCAGGAACCAAATTAATGAGTTCTTATTTTATTGAAAACGGAGCGGTGCTTTTGCTTATATCTTTAGGCTGCTTTTGTTTAGCCAGTACTCCTGCTAGCCAGAATTGGATAGAGGTATTTTCCTTACCAGAAATGTCATTGATCTATCGTGTTGGCTTTTTATTAATAGTTTCCGGCGTTTTTATTTCAACACAGTCTTTTCCGTTTGGTAGATGGCTGTATTCAGATGAGGCGGATTTGTTTTTATCAACAAAAAAGATTTTTCCACAAATATTTATTTTTATGTCTGTCTTTGTGTTCTTGGTTAGATACGAGACTTTTTTAAGAAGCACAGAAGTGATTAATGGTCTAGGATTTATAGCGCTTTTTTCTGCCTTAATGACTACGTCTTCTGCGCTTTTACAAGAAAATCAGAGGAAAAGTGTTGAGATGTGGCATAACAGCGGACAAGCCTTAGTGCTTGCGGCTTTTTGTTTTTCTTCTTTGAATGCAGGATTTTGTTTATACGTGGGAATAGAAATTGCCAGTATATGTTTGATTTTCTTTATTTCTTTAAAAAATAAATTTGGAATATGGCTCTCTGTCCTTTCTAAACTCGGGCTTGTGGGATTTTTAGGGTTTAATGGTTTCTTATTGTTCTTTAACGGTCTTAGCGGCTCGATATGGCTAAAGCTGATGGGAATTGGCGCAGCTTTTTTATATATGATCACAGGAGTTAAGTTAGGAAAAGAATCTGTATTTGATAAGGGGGTTAAAAATAAGTTCAATATCCAAATTATTTTGAGTTTTTTCTTATTGCTGTTTACGGTGGGGTTTCTGTGGACGATGACATTTTCTGGAATAGAGTTTTTATCTTTTGATAGGTTTTTCTCTTTTTCGCTGATTGATTTTATGTTTTCAGGTCAGCGAAACGCCATTGAGTTTTTGGATATTCGAGGAGCATTGATATTATATATTTTTTTAATTATATTTTCTTTTTTGTTGGTTTTTTGGGGTATTACAGAAAAGCATAATTTTTTTAATCTTTTTAAAGAAAAGCTTCATAGAGTGGCGTGTTTTTTTATTGATGGGTTTAAGATCGAATTTTTTTTCAACAAGGTTGGTGCACTTTTCTTAGAGCTTTATAAGAAAACAATCGAAGGTTTTTTTATAAATATATTGGACAAGAAGTTGTTTAAATATGCTTATGTATTTTTTGAATGGTCTGGTAAGTTTGTAGAGGGGTTTGTTTTATCTGTTACACGATTGGCAGAGCAAGCGGTTTTGAGGGCTGTGGAGGTGCTTGGTAAGTTGTTGCGCGTTGTCCACAGTGGACATTTACAGTGGCAGTTATTATTTGCGTTGGCAGTGACGGTATTATTGTTAATGAATTTTTTAAAAATGCAGTGATATAGTGAGGAATGCGGTTTGGTTGGTTTTTTAGTGTTTTTAAATAATTTTGTTCGCTCAGGCGCGGCATCCCGCCTCTGGGGCCCCCTTGGCCATCCATGGCCGGGTCGCATCCAGCTCCCCCAAGGCCTTCTCTCACAAAATTATTCAAAAACACTAAAAAACTAATTAAATTATTTTACGCACTACAGGAAAGAATTATGTCTGATCATATAATAAGTTTTATCACCTTTACGCCTTTATTTGGGGCGTTGGTTTTTACTGTGTCTAATTTTTTTGAGCAAAAACACATCGAAAAAGATATCAAGAAACATCTCAAGAAATATAATGACACGCTTGCTTCGTTAGTTAGCATAGGCGCCACTCTGTTGCCCCTAACCCTACTGGTTTATTGGATCTTTGGAGCAAAAACGGGACTAATCCAGCTTCCAACTATGGAAACCACTAAGTGGATTGATTCTTTTTCGATGAATTATGAAGTGGGTATTGATGGTTTTAATATTTTACCCGCTTTGCTCATTGTTGTTCTTTTTCCAGTGCTGATGGCGTTTGAAAAAGACAAAGGCATAAATTTTAGAGGAATAGCGTCCTTGTTATTAATTTTAGAGACATCTTTATTGGGTGCGTTATTTTCTCAAAACCTTTTTTTGCTTTTCTTTTTTTGGATGTTTAGCTCGGTTCCACTTTGTTTTTTGATTGGACTATGGGGTGGCAACGAAAGAGGAGACGCGGCGTTTAAAACAATGATTTATTCAAGCGTTGGGAATGCGCTTTTTTTTGCTGCGTTGATTCTCATTTATCATTATTCTTTGGATTCTTTGGCCCCCCCTAGCTTTTCTTTCGGTGCTTTACAAAACAATCATTTGCGGGATAAGACATTTACGTTTTTTGGTAGAGAACTAAATGTTTCAAGACTAGCGTTTTGGTTATTATGCGTGGGGCTAGTGCTGCGCGCACCGCTTTGGCCAGCGCACAGTTGGTTTTTGAGAATTTCAGAACAAGCGAAATCAACAGTATTTATTACGTTTCCTGCTGTTGTATTTCCGGTTCTAATGTGTATTTTTATAAGAGTTTCTTATCAAATTTTTCCACAAACTTTATACGAAGCTTCTAGGTTGATTTTTATAGCGGGAGGACTTAGTTCTATTTTTGGAGTGTTGGGTGCACTCACACAAACAGAAATTAGAAAAATTATTGCCTATCTGTGTTTAAGTGAGTTTGGGTTAATTGTTTTAGGGTTTGCCTCCTTTAACGAAATGGCGGTTGTTGGGATTATTTTACAAATGTTTTCTTTTGGGATTTCTATTGGCGGATTGGGTATTCTTTTAGGTATTTTTTTAGATCGTGTTGTAGATCACAACAATCCCAAGAGGCCCGAAGAAGGTATATCTGGGCTGGTTCATGTGGTTCCCTGGTTTTCTTTGATGTTTGCATTTTTCATTTGTTCTTTACTTGGTTTTCCGGGATTTAGTGGGTTTATAGGAAACAGCTTAATTTTATTTGGAAGCTTTTCAAGATACTTGTGGAGCCTTGTTTTGCTTGGGTTTATTTTACTTTTTTTTATGTATTGTCTGTTCTCTATATACAGAAGAATATTTTTTGGAGAGGCATTGGGTTTTAATAAAAATGTTTTTGATTTAAGCTCAAAAGAAAAAGCGTATTTGATACCACTGGTGGGAACATCGTTGCTGTTAGGTGTTTATCCAAAACCGTTATTAGAGCTAATTAAGCCCACGGTGATGCAATATATGGCGCAAGTGCTAAAATGAAGAATTTTGTTGTTCTATTGCCAGAAATTTATTTGATAATCACCCTGCTTGGTACAGTTGCCGGTGAAGCAGGATATCACGGAGAGGGGGTTAGGCTTATTAAGTGGACGGCTCTCATGGGGCTAGGCGCAGCTTTTTTTCAGGTTCTCATCCTTTTTAGTTTTGAACCAGTAACTGTTTTTCAAAATATTTACAGAATTAATCATTTTAAATTATTTTTTAAATTATTTTTTATTACTCTTGGAATAATTACATTTTTGATCTCAGATTTAGAAAAAGAAATCGAAAAAAATAAAATGACAGAATTTAGTATACTTATCTTAACGGCAGTGCTCTCTCTTTGTGTTTTGACGTCAGCTGAACAACTTGTATTTATGTTTTTAGCTATTCAGCTTTTTATGGTTACAAGTTATTTTTTAATTTCCTTGGATAAAAAATCAGTTTTACCCGTAGAGGCAGGTATTAAATATTTTGTGATTGGAACGTTAGCGTCTGTTTTTTTTGTGTTGGGCATTATGTTAATATTTTTACTGACACGGTCGTTTTATTTAAATGAAATACGTGTGTCACTTTTGGGTTTACAACTCAATCGGGAGACCCTTATTGTTTTATTTGCCCTTGTTTTTTTTATCTTTTTTACATGGCTTGGGTTGTTTCCCGTATACTTTTGGTTAGTTGATGTTTTTGAGGGAGCGCCGACGCTTGTCTCTGCTTTTCTTTCGATTGCAAGTAAAGCTGCAGGAGTTTGTCTTTTTATTAGTTTAATTTTTCCAATTTTTACGCATAATACCGCAGGGCTATCCGGTGGCTTAAAGACTGTTGGATTTTTTGAGTGGCCCCTTTTTTTGGCTGTTATAATTGTCATTACGTTTGGTGTGGGTGCGGTTCTTTCGTTGCAGCAGAATCAATTAAAAAAGCTGGTTGCTTATTTCTCGATGATAGAAAGCAGTTATTTGCTTTTAGGATTTATAATTCTTGATCAAAATGCAATGGTGGCACTGCTTTATCATCTGATAGTGCAGCTTTTTTCTCTTATGGGGCTTTTCTATCTCATTTCCTATTTTCAGTCATTAGGGATACGTTCAGTTGAGGAATTTCGGGGTGATATTAAAAAATTTATTCCTGAGGTCATAAGTTTCTTTATATTTTTTATAGGTCTTATAGGGTTTCCTCCGTCTCCGGGGTTTATAAGTAAGGTTATACTCATTGAGGCAGTGTTTGCAAATGGGTGGTCTTGTCTCGCTTTTTTCTCAATTATGGTGTTTTGTTTAGAGCTTATAGCTTTTTGTAGAATTGGGTTATATTTGATTACAGCTTTTGGCCAGGATAATTTAGCCACAATACCCATAATAACCACAAAAGAAAACCATTCTAATCGGATTCTTTTATGGTGCTTGGTGTTGCCGGTTTTTTTAACTGGTATTTTTTGTGAAAATATTTTTGATTTCTTGAGATACACAGTTCAATAAGTTATAAAATACTCTATGCAATATGTTCCTATTTTCATATTAATGCTCATTGGTTTTATTATCGGGTGCGCAATTTTGGTGTTGTCATATTTGTTAGGACCCAAAACAAACAGTTTAAGAAAAAATCAACCTTTTGAATGTGGCATGCCCGCGTTGGGAAATGCAAAGCAAAGATTTTCTGTTCGGTTTTATTTGATTGCTCTTTTGTTTTTACTGTTTGATGTTGAAGCGGTTTTCTTTTTCCCTTGGGCGGTTGTCTATAGGGAATATTTAAGTATTAATGCTTTTATATTATATGAGATGGTCTTTTTTATAGCCATACTATTTTTGGGATATTTTTATGTTTTAAAGAAGGGAGCTTTAGAATGGGATTAGTGCATGAGTAAAGACGGCTCTTTAGATTATTTTACAACACGTTTGGATGCTTTTATCAATTGGGGAAGGAAAAATTCTCTTTGGCCGCTTCCTTTTGGCACAAGCTGTTGCGGGATTGAACTTATGTCTACATTGGCTGCAGATTACGACATGTCTCGTTTTGGAGCAGAGGTTATTAGGTTCTCTCCCAGGCAAAGCGATCTGCTTGTGGTTGCTGGAATTGTGGTTTCGAAGATGGCTCCAGTTTTACGAATGGTTTACGATCAAATGAGCGATCCCAAGTGGGTGATGTCTATTGGCGCGTGTGCTTCGTCTGGTGGAATTTTTAATGTTTATAGCGTTACTCAAGGAATTGACACGATTCTGCCAGTAGATGTTTACGTTCCGGGTTGTCCCCCCGCGCCAGAAGGAATTTTACACGCCTTAATGATGTTACAAGAAAGCATTGCAAAAGGTGAAACATATTCCCAAAAAAAATTACATATAAGACCAGAACAAAGCGGTGGGGCGCTTAATCTATGAATATCTGGAAGGCTCAAATAGAAGAAATTAAGAATAAGTTTGGAGATCAAGAAGTACATGTGCCATTAATGGATTCCGCGGATATTCCTATTATATATTTTAAAAAAGAAATAATTTTAGATCTGTTTTCTTTTTTAAAATATAACCTAGGCTATTCTTACCTTTCTGATATAACCGCTGTTGATAATCTCAATTTAGATCCATGTCGTTTTCAGGTTGTTTATCAGCTTTATTCTCCCACGGGTTACTCTAGACTGCGGTTTAAAACCAAAGTTAACGAAGGCGAAGAAGTTATGACTTTAACTTCTTTATGGGAGGCGGCTAACTGGGCCGAGCGAGAGGTTTGGGACATGTTTGGAATCAAGTTTAAGGCTCACCCAGATCTCAGGAGAATCTTAATGGACTCTCGCTGGGAGGGGCATCCACTTAGAAAAGATTATCCTGTCAGGGGCTATCAAATTTTTCCAACCTCTATGCCGCCGGATCCGACTTTGCTTGGGGTAAGCCCAGATCAAAAAGTATTAGAATACGCAAATGACCTTTGGACAGACTCAACTACAATTGTAAACATTGGTCCAACACATCCGGCAATGCACGGTGCTTTAAGGATGGTTGCGCGGATCAATGGAGAAACCATAGAGAAATCCTATTGTGAATTTGGGTATACTCATCGGGCAAAGGAAAAATTGGGAGAAAACAGAACTTATCATCAGTTTATTGTTTATACAGATAGACTCAATTACTGTTCTTCTCTAATTAACAATACGGCGTATGCACTAGCAGTAGAAAAACTTTTAGCTCTAGATGTCCCACCGCGATGCAAATGGATACGCATGATGTGTACAGAAATCTCTCGCATTATCGATCATCTTGTCTGTGTCGGAATAAACGCCGTAGATCTCGGTGCTTTTTCTTATTTTCTTTATGGATATCATCAAAGAGAAGACGCTTACACGCTAATTGAAAAACTTTGTGGTGCAAGGTTGACAACGTCTTATACCCGCATTGGGGGACTCATGGCAGATGCCCCGGATGGTTGGGAAAAAGAGGTAAAAAAATGGATTAATAAAACGCGAGACGTAGTTAATGAAATGGATCGGCTCTTAACAACAAATAAAATATGGTGCAATCGAACCAAAGGGATAGCTGTTTTTGACAAAGCGATGTGCATGAAATACAGTTATTCTGGTCCAAACGCCAGAGCCGCTGGGATTGACTGGGATTTGAGGCGCGATCAGCCCTGTTTGTTTTATAAAGATGTCGAATTTGACGTGCCAGTTTGCCAAGAAGGAGATATCTATTCGAGATATTTAGTGAGGCTCGAAGAAATCAAGCAGTCATTAAATATTTTATCTCAATGTGCAGATAAAATATCTAAGGGTCCTATTTGGGTAGAGGACAAAAGAATAAAAATTCCTGACAAGCAAGAAGTTTATAATGCGATGGAGGGCTTGATTCATCACTTTAAATTTTTTATGACAGGGTTTGATGTTCCCGCTGGCGAGGCGTATACAACGTTCGAAGCCGCAAATGGAGAGCTTGGGTTTTATATTGTAAGCCGAGGCGGCCCACAAGCGTATAGGATGAGAATTCGGAGTCCGTCTGTTTATCATTATCAGGGTCTTTCGCCAATGGTAGAAGGAGAAAAGATCCCAGACCTTGTGGGTGCTTTGGGGAGTATAAATATTATAGCAGGCGAGCTGGACAGGTAAAGATTTATGCAGAAACTTCTTTCAGAAGCATTTTATTTAGAAATGAAAAAACTAGAGCCGAAATACCCAACTAGACTTGCCCTTTTGTTGCCGGCCTTGCATGCCGCCCAAAAAGAAACAAGTTGGTTATCTCCGGTTATATTAGAAGAAATCGCAAAGTATATAGGAATTCACCCGGCTCAAGTCAGGGAGGTGGCTTCTTTTTATACAATGTATAACTTAAAGCCAGTTGGAAAATATCATCTGAAAATTTGTACAAATGTAGCCTGTATATTGAGAGGTGCTGAGCATTTAGTAAAATATTGTGAAAAGAAGTGGAACATCCAATGTGGAGAGACAACTTCAGACAAAAAGTTTACTTTGATGGAGGAAGAATGCCTGGGTGCCTGTGGGACAGCACCAGCGATGATGGTTAATGATGATTATTATGAAAACTTAAGCGTAGAGCAGTTAGAAGCGCTCATAGAGAGGTTATGACAGAGACACTTTTTATTCAACATTTTGGAAAAGAAGAAGCAAGAAAGATATCTTATTATGTCGAAAAAATGGAAGGCTACACGGCCCTTAAAAAAGCCATATCATTATCACAAGATGAAATAATAGGCGAAGTTAAGAAGGCAAATTTAAGAGGTCGTGGCGGCGCTGGGTTTCCTGCTGGTATAAAATGGGGATTTATTCCCAAGCAGTCATCAAAACCCAAGTATTTTGTTTGTAATGCAGACGAATCTGAGCCCGGGACATTCAAAGACAGAGATCTAATGCGCTATACTCCTCATCTTGTATTAGAGGGAATAATTATTGGTGGCTATGCTATTGGATCAAACACCGGGTATATTTATATTCGTGGAGAGTACACAAGAGAGGCTGGGCTTTTACAAGCTGCCATAGATGAGGCGTATGAAAAAGGTTATTTAGGAAAAAATATTTTAGGATCCCCTTTTTCGTTTGATATTACTGTGCACAGAGGTGCTGGGGCATATATTTGTGGCGAAGAAACCGGACTCTTAAATTCCTTAGAAGGCAAAAGAGGGGAGCCCAGGGTAAAGCCGCCTTTTCCTGCGCAGGCAGGAGCATTTGGTGGTCCAACTATTGTCAATAATGTCGAAACAATAGCTTCGATTCCTTTTATTATAAGACGCGGCGGTGATTGGTTTGCAAAATTAGGAAAATTAGAAAAATCAGGTGGAACACGTTTGTTTGGTGTTTCTGGACATGTAAAAAAACCCGGTCTCTATGAATTGGGCTCAGGAAGTGTCACAATTCGTGAGCTTATTTACGATTATTGTGGTGGTATTTTAGACGATAGAAAATTAAAAGCCGTCATTCCAGGTGGGTCTTCTGCCCCAGTTTTGACCGCAGATGAAATAGATGTGGTTTTAGATATAGAGCCACTAATGAAGGTAGGCTCCATGTTGGGTTCTGCTGGGATTATTGTAGTTAATGAAACATTTTGTGTCGTCAAATTGCTTGCTCGCATGATTAAGTTTTATGCTCATGAGTCGTGTGGGCAATGCACACCCTGTCGCGAAGGTTGCCAATGGATGGAAAATATTATTGAACGCATAGAGCATGGAGGTGGAGAAGAACGAGATCTAAATTTACTTTTAGACATTGCTGACAACATTAACGGTAAGACCCTATGTGCTTTAGGTGATGCAGCTGCTGGTCCGGTGATGAGTTTTGTAAAAAAATTCAGGTCAGATTTTGAACAACACATTAGAGGAAAAAAATGCCCAAATGCATAATTAACGGCAAAGAAGCCGAATTTAAGCCAGGAGAAAACATAATCGAGGTAGCCAAGAGAGTTGGTATTTATATACCTTATTATTGTTATCACCCGGCCTTATCTATTGTCGCACAATGTAGAATGTGTGCCGTTGAGATCGAAAAAATGCCAAAATTACAAACAGCGTGTTCAACTCCAGCCACTGAAGGAATGATTATTAAGACCACAACAGAAAGGGTTAAAAAAAACCAAAGAGCGATCATGGAGTTTTTATTACTAAATCACCCGCTTGATTGTCCGATCTGTGACAAATCAGGAGAATGCGATTTGCAAGATTTTTCTTTTCAATATGGCGATTCATTTATGCGCTCCTCAGAAGAAAGGCGTACTTATGTCGATTTAGACATTGGTGGTGTGATTAAGAAAAACATGAATCGTTGTATCCATTGTACGCGCTGTTTGCGTTTTGCAGAGGGGGTTGCTGAGATTCATGAGATGGTTGCGGTTAAGAGAGGAAATAATATTGAAATTTCAACCATTGATGATCGCCCATTAGAGACTGATTATGCAGGAAACTATGCTGATATTTGTCCAACCGGGTCTTTATCTATAAAGGATTTTCGTTTTAAAAAGAGAGTTTGGTATTTAAAAAAGACTCCCACCGTTTGTGAGGGATGTTCGCGCGGTTGTAATATGGAAGTTCACGAAGAGCGTGGTACTGTCTATCGATGTGTGCCCAGAGTGAATCTTGAAATTAATAAGTATTGGCTTTGTGATGAGGGAAGATTTAATTTCAAGTATGTCAATAGTGAAAACAGGCTCACAGAGCCAAGCATTAAGAGCGCACAAAAATTTGATTTTTGTGACTGGAGCACCGCCATTGAAAAATCAAGAGAGTTTTTTCAAGGAAAGAAAACGACAGTACTTGTAGGGTCAGATTTGACACAAGAAGAAATCAAATTAATATTGGATTTTATTCCAAAACAAATTTCTGTTTTGAGTTTTTTTCATTACGGAACCCCTGGAGTTTTGTTTTCTAAAGACGATGGTCCAGCAGACCGTATTTTAAAAATGAAAAGTAAAACGAGTAATTTGTATGGTATTGAAAAGTTGGGGCTCACAGGTTTTGAAAAATATTCGCCACAGACCGGGGCGTTTTTAGTGTTTCGCGGAGGCCGTGCCTCGGTGCCGGATCTGGGAGGTATTCCTACAGTTGGAATAGGCGTTTTTCAAAAAACAATAATTGAAAATTTTAAAATTATTTTACCAGGCACGACATTTGTTGAAAAAGATGGCACGATTTTTAATTTTGAGGGAGTGGAGCAAAAATTTAAAAGGGCCATATTACCTCCTGGGCAGTCAAAAAACCTATCTGAAATTTTTATGTTATGGGCTCATTTGGGAGCAGCAAGGAGAGCGGCGTAATGGATTTTATTGATTGGATCATTTTGGGCATAAAAATAGGAGCGCTGCTGATAGCCTTATTGAGTGTAGCACCCGTTATGAGCTGGGTGGAGAGACGGGGTTCGGCTCTTATGCAAAATCGTCTTGGTCCAAACCGAGTTGGTCCATTTGGACTCATTCAGCCAATTGCTGATGCTGTTAAGTTTATGTTTAAGGAAGATCCTGTGCCTGGTCATGTTTCAAAATTTTATTATGTACTTGCTCCTTTGATTGCGTTTATTCCGGCACTAACAACTTTTTCTGTAATTCCGTTTGCCAGTTCTATTGAGGTTATGGGTAGGGTTGTTCGGTTTCAAGTGGCCGATCTCAATGTGGGGTTTCTTTACATTTTTGCTATAGCGGCACTGGGTATTTATGGAGTCGTTGTGGCAGGTTGGGCGTCAAACAATAAGTATTCTCTCTTAGGCAGTGTTCGTAGCTCGTCGCAGATGATTAGCTATGAGCTTTCGATGGGGCTTTCGGTAATTGGCGTGATTATGATTTTTTCAAGCGTTAATCTAAACGATATTGTTCGCGACCAGGGTAATGTGCTTTTTCATCTGGGGCAATTTGCTATTCCAAAATGGGGAATTTTTGTTCAACCTTTAGGGTTTTTGATTTTTCTTATAACAGTGTTTGCAGAAACCAATAGGCTTCCCTTTGACTTACCCGAAGGAGATAGTGAGATTATTGCCGGATATCACCTAGAGTATGGATCAATGAAATTTGCCATGTTTATGATGGCTGAGTATATAAATATGGCAACTGTTTCTGGTTTATTGGCCACATTATATTTTGGTGGTTGGCAAATGCTCCCAGGTATGCACACCCTTTTGGAGTCTTTTTCACTCTCTGGTTCGTTAAGCGGTATTACATATGAGTGGGTAAGAATTGTGTTTGAGATGTTTTCTTTTGTAATTAAAGTTGCATTCTTTATGTGGTTTTTTGTTTGGGTTAGGTGGACCTTGCCAAGGTTTCGTTTTGATCAGCTTATGGGTTTTGGATGGAAAGTGATGTTCCCACTTTCTTTGGTGAATATTTTGTTAACAGGTATTTTTATAAAGGTTATGTAGAATGTTATTAAAACCAAAAACAAGCATTTTGCAGAAAATATATCTCCCTGACATCATAATTGGCCTGTGGATCACAATTAAGAATTTCTTTTTTGGTAAAAAAGTTACTATTCAGTATCCAGAGGAACGAAGAAATTATTCTTCCCGTCTTAGGGGGATGCATTACATTAAAACAATAAATGGAGTCGAAAATTGCACGGCTTGTATGTTGTGTCCAACGGTTTGCCCTGCTGAGTGTATTCACATAGTGGCAGGAGAAAGACCGGATAAAGAAAAATATCCGATTTCTTTTGAGGTTGACGTTTTAAGATGCTGCTTTTGTGGTATGTGCGAAGAGGCCTGCCCAAAAGACGCAATTAAGCTTAGTAATATTTATGAAATGAGCATGTTGAAAAGAAGTGTATATGAAAAAGATTTTTTATTAGAACAGAGAGGACATAAGTAAATGGAGATATCGCCACTTTTTTTCTATTTATTTGCGGGCATCGCCATTGCATTTTCCTTATTTGTGGTTTTCAGCAAAAGTCCAATATCGAGTGCGTTTAGTTTGATTGTAGTGTTTTTTTGTTTTGCTGCGATTTATGCTCTTTTGGAGGCTCATTTGATTGCCGCCCTTCAGATACTGGTCTATGCGGGAGCAATCATGGTGCTTTTTATTTTTGTTATTATGCTTCTGGGTGCAGATAAAGAGGTTTTAGATTTTAAGAAAAGTTCAGTTTTTTTAAAGTGCAGCGCGGTTTTATTTTGTGGTATTGGCGTGTGTGGATTTGCTTGGGTTTTGTTTCATTCGCCAATATTAATAGGAACGGGACCGCATTCTTTAGAAAAAATAAAAATGGTGGGCGGCAACACACGCGCTATATCTGAACTTTTATTTTCAGAGTATGTTTTACCGTTTGAACTCACGTCTATTTTACTTTTAGTTGGGATTGTTGGTTGTGTGGTTCTCGTAAAGAGGAAGTCATTATGAGTGTACAAATAAACCCGCAGATTGTTTTGGTGTTTGCTGCTATTATATTTTTTATTGGACTCGTGGGGGTTTTGGTCCGGAAAAATATTATTATTGTTCTCATGTGCATTGAACTTATGTTAAATGCAGTTAATTTAACTTTTATTTCGTTTTCAAGAATTTTGAATCACCTTGGCGGACAAGTTTCTGTTTTTTTTATTATTACGGTTGCGGCGGCAGAAAGTGCGGTGGGTCTTGGGCTTGTGATTGCGCTTTTCAGAACCCTAAGAAGTGTAGATACTGATTCTATTGAGTTATTAAAAGGATAAAGAATAATGTTAGGACTTATTGTTGGTTTCCCGCTTTTTGGTTTTTTAGTTAACGGGATTTGGTATCTGGTTTTTCAGTCTTCACCGAGTGCTAAAAAAGCAAATTCTGTTGTTACCGGGTTGATCTCGACTCTTGCTATTTCTGTCTCGTTCGCTATGTCTCTATGGTTGTTTTATAAATTTTCACTAGTGTCAGAATCAAGCAGAGTAATAGAACAGAAAATTTTTTCTTGGATTCAATTTAGCGGATTACAAGTAGATTTTATTTTACGACTAGATGCGCTGTCTCTTGTTTTTTGCCTGGTTGTCTCTGGTGTGGGGGCACTTATTCATCTTTATTCTATTGGCTACATGGCCCACGATAAAACACCTGGTAAATTTTTTGCATATTTAAATTTATTTTGCTTTGCGATGCTGGTTTTGGTTTTGGGGGGTTCACTGCCCGTGTTGTTTCTGGGGTGGGAAGGCGTGGGGCTATGTAGTTACTTGCTTATTGGTTATTGGTACGAAGATTATGAAAAAGCAATAGCTGGAAAAAAAGCATTTGTAGTAAATCGTATTGGGGACTTTGGTTTTTTACTTGGTATGTTTTTAATTTTTACTTCTTTCGGAACTTTAGATTTCGAATCTTTAAGGTTATCTGTTATTCAGGGAAACGCCCCAAGTTTGCCACATCTTATTGAGTCAGGAACGGTTACGGCTATTTGTCTTTTATTATTTTTGGGATGCACGGGAAAGTCGGCTCAAATTCCTCTTTACGTTTGGTTACCTGATGCAATGGCAGGACCAACACCTGTTTCTGCCCTTATTCACGCTGCTACAATGGTTACTTCTGGAATTTATTTAGTGGCGCGTATGAATTTTTTATTTTCGTTATCGCCAATGGCCATGCAAATAGTTGCAGTTACCGGAGGGCTGACGGCAGTGTTTGCAGGTACAATTGCGGTGGCGCAAACTGACATAAAGAAAATTTTAGCATATTCAACAGTGTCACAATTGGGATACATGTTTTTGGGTTGTGGAGTTGGAGCGTTTAGTGCGGGAGTTTTTCATGTAGTGACCCATGCGTTTTTTAAAGCTCTTTTATTTTTGGGTGCGGGCAGTGTGATTCACGGCATGCACGAAGAACAAAATATTTTAAAGATGGGAAATTTAAGAAAACACATGCCAAAAACCTATCTTGTATTTTTCGTAGCATGGCTGGCTATTTGCGGTATCCCTCCTTTTTCTGGGTTTTTTTCGAAGGACGAAATTTTATGGAAGACGTTTAGTTCCCATGGTGGATCTGTTTGGCTTTGGGTTTTAGGGGTGTTGGGCGCTGTCTTAACTGCATTTTATATGACAAGGCTTTTTGTTTTGACTTTTTTAGGGGATTACCGTGGGTCTAATGACCATAAAATACACGACTCTCCATCTGTTATGATTATTCCACTGCAAATATTGGCGGTTTTCAGTTTGATTGGAGGGCTGATTGGTATCCCGCATTTCAATTGGATTGAGCATTGGCTTTTATCTGTAATACCCCATCACGAGATCGAAGATTTATCTTCACATTCGCTTGAATGGATACTTATGGGAGTTAGCGTTTTAGTGGCTGTGGTTGGAATTGCTTTTGCTTTTAGATTTTATCGTAACCTAAACAGAGCTAATGAGTTGAAACAAAAATTTTCAAGACTTCACAAAATCATACAGCATAAATGGTTCATAGATGAGATTTATGAATTTTTATTAGTAAAACCAATTCATGCTTTTTCAAAAAATCTTTGGTTAGAAATGGATGTCAGCATAGTAGATCGTTTGATGGTTGGGTTTGGAAAATTTTCACAATGGAGCGGTCAAGGCTTAAGAGTTCTCCATACTGGTGTGGTGCAGGTTTATCTTATTTTTATATTGTTGGGTGTATTTTTGGCTTTAGGGTATTTAATTTATGGCATGGTTTAATTCGCATTTATTAACTAATGTTGTTTTTTTCCCGTTATTGTGGGCGGGATTGGGCTTTCTTATTCCTGTTGGCAAACAGCATGAAGCGGGTTTTATAAAGTTTTGGACCTTTGTTGGTACTGTCATTACTTTTATGTTTTCTGTGGTGCTTTATATCCAGTTTGATCCAAATGTTTTTGAGTTTCAATTTATTGAGTTTGTGCCATGGATTGCAGAGATTGGTGTTTCTTATCATTTTGGGATAGACGGTATTAGCCTTTGGTTAATTTTGTTAACTACCTTTTTGTCTCCAATTGTTATTTTGTCTTCTTTTAGTGCCATAGGGCATCGTTTGAGAGAGTACTATTTTTTGCTTCTAGTGTTAGAGAGCGGCATGCTTGGGGCGTTTGTTAGTTTGGATTTATTTCTTTTTTATGTATTTTGGGAAGTTATGCTCGTTCCTATGTATTTTCTAATTGGTATTTGGGGAGGGAAAGAACGTATTTATGCAGCGTTAAAATTTTTCTTATTCACAGTAGTTGGGTCTCTATTGATGTTAGTTGCGATTTTTTATTTGGCATATTTACATAAAATACAATTTGGTGTTTATTCCACGTCCATTTTAGATTTGTATCGAGTTAGAACTTTGGCAAACGGGATTCTTTCACCACAAGCGTTATTGTTTCTAGCTTTTGCTTTGGCTTTTGCCGTGAAAGTTCCTATGTTTCCACTGCATACGTGGCTGCCCGATGCCCATGTGCAAGCTCCCACTGCTGGAAGTGTGATTTTAGCTGGTGTTTTATTAAAGATGGGAGGTTATGGTTTTATTCGGTTTGCTTTCCCACTTTTTCCAGAAGCTGTGCGGATATTTCAGGGGGCATTCTTAATTTTAGGAACTACAGCGGTTTTATATGGCGCTTGGGTGTCGATGGTTCAGCCAGATATAAAAAAGCTAGTTGCTTATTCTTCAGTTAGTCACATGGGTTTTGTAATAATTGGATTATTTTCGTTAAATTCTATCTCCGTAACTGGTTCTATATATCAAATGTTAAATCATGGTATTTCGACGGGTGGATTATTTCTTTTGGTTGGGATTTTGTATGAACGCAGACATACAAGAGAAATAAAAGATTTTGGCGGAATCACTCGAGTGATGCCTCTGTTTAGTGTGGCTTTTATGATAACTGCGCTCTCTTCGATTGCGCTACCAGGTACTAATGGCTTTATTGGTGAGTTTTTGATTTTACTTGGCACATGGAAAGAACACTCCATACTTGCCGGAGTGAGCGCGCTTTGTGTTATTTTTGGGGCCATATACATGCTTTGGGCATTTCAGAGAATGATGTTCGGTCCTATCAAAAACAAGGAAAACGAAACATTGAAGGACTTAAATTTTAGGGAGATCGTAGTTATAGTGCCAATTATCATATGTATATTTTTTATGGGTATTTTTCCAAATTTCTTTTTCAATAAAATGAACGCTTCCGTACAAAAGTTTTTGTCTCAAGCCGGTGAATCAAGCACCATCGTTTATAAATCAATACCACCACAAGAAGTTAAAAGGGCACAACAATGAACATGGCGAATATGATGTCGTTTATCAAACCAGAACTGCTTGTTTTTAATGATTTAATTTTAAAATCAAGTGCACCATATTTGTGGGTTTTATTGGGTATTGTATTTGCTATCATACTTAGTGTTTTAAATAAAATAAACAAAAAATGGTTTGTTTTTATATTCATGCTTATATTTGCGTGTTTGGGTGTACGAAGTGCTTTTAGATTAATGAACGAACCAGCTGTTTTACTGTTCAATCAAATGTTAATTTCAGATTCGTTTGGAAGTTTTTTTAATATACTGTTTCTAGGTTCTGCTATTATTACAGCTCTAAGTTCATTTAGATATTTGGATAAACAAGAAATACAGCACCCAGAGTATTATATTCTGCTTTTATTGTCTTCGCTCGGAATGATGCTTATGGCTTCTGCTTTGGATTTGATTGTTTTATTTATTGCGCTAGAAATTATGTCTTTAGCTGTTTATGTTTTAGTGGGATTCCGCAGGCACGATCGGAAATCAAACGAAGCAGCTCTGAAGTACTTTATTTTGGGCTCGGTTGCATCAGTTATGTTTTTATACGGCGCAGCACTTCTTTACGGTGTTACTGCTACTACTCAAATTCGCGAAATTTTAAAACACGTTCAAACAAGTCAGGGCGCGATGAGCCCTCTTTTTGTCGTTGGAGTTGGGCTGATTTTATTTGGTTTTTTGTTTAAGGTAGCTTGCGTGCCTTTGCATATGTGGATGCCGGATGTTTATGAGGGAGCTCCCACGCCAATTACTGGTTTTATGACAGCGGGTCTAAAGGCAGCTGCCTTTGCGGCGTTTATTCGTGTATTTACTACTTTAGGTTATGGAACAGCACTTTCTGCACAACTACAAAATCACTTTCATGATCTTTTGTGGGTATTTGCAGTAGCAACCATGGTGGTTGGTAATTTGGTGGCACTTTTACAAACTAATTTAAAAAGAATGCTGGCTTATTCGTCGATTGCCCATTCTGGTTATCTTTTAGTTGGTATTTTGTCTGGCTGCTTAAACCAGGAAGGGTATGCCCCGTTACTAGTGTATCTGATGGCTTATGTAGTAATGAATTTAGGCGCTTTTGCGGTTTTATCTTTTTTAGCATCACGAGATGACACGGGGTTGAGTTTATATGATCTTTCGGGTCTTTCCAAGCGACACCCTGTTTTTTCCTTTTGTTTAGCAGTATTTTTATTTTCTATGGCAGGGCTGCCTCCAACGGTTGGTTTTGTGGGAAAATATTGGCTATTTTATTCAGCCGTTCAAGCAGGCGAAATTTCTCTAGTTGTCATTTCGGTTTTATGTAGCGCGGTTTCAGTTTATTATTATTTGAGAGTGCTGGTTTATGTGTATATGCAAGACGAAGTTTCGTCTTTTGGTGAACAGAGAAGTTTGTCTATATTTTATCATTTTGCAGTGGGGCTTATGGTTATCTGTACTTTGCAGTGGGGGCTTATGCCTTCTTCTTTATTGCAAATTGCAAAGAAAGTAGTAATGAGTTTTTGATAACAATGAATACGTCAGGACGGCTTTATAAAATTAGACTGACCTCCGGTAGGATTATAGGCCCGATTGATTTCCATCGTGTTCAGCTTTTGATCTTAAAAAATCATATTACAGGTGCCGAGGTTGGTAGGATATATCCACAAGGTGATTGGGTGGATGTTAATTTGATTTCTGAAATTGCAGAAACTTTTATTTTAAAAATAAGCGGAAAATTAGAAAAAACATTAAAAGACGAACTTACAGATGTGGGGTTTCAAACGCAAATTAATCAGGTGACAAAGCTTTTAACTGAGGCTCAAAATGCAATACAGATTCCAGAAGGTACACTAACAGAGGTAGAAGCCCCCAATGACGCAGATTTGGGTAAAATAACCCCCGAAAAAACGCCAATTCAGCCAACGCAACCCATACAGCACACATTTCCCACATATCCTACATATGATGAAGCGTCAATTACAGGTTCAAAAACCCTTTTTGATATTGAAGCAAAAGAAATGGAAAATATTACCCTCACACAACTTCAGATAGCGCCTGAAAATTTACCAGAAGTTAAGAAAGCTTCAGATGAGAGAACGATAGTTTTTCAAAAACAATCAAAGCCTTTTTTATCTAAAACAACGACAAAGCAAAAAACAAATAAATTTTTTATTTATCTCTTATTTGTAGCAGGTGTGTTTTTATTTGTTGAGGATCTTATTAGAAAAGAAACTCCCATCCCGGTCATTAATAAGCCCAGGGTTATTCGTCCGATTCTTCCGCATTTTTCTCAAAGTAAACCGGATCCGCTTCAGAGCGAACAAATTTACAATCAGACACTAAAAGATTATTTAGAAGACACAGTCGAAGGATATAAATCAGCAGCGGATAAACTTTTAAAAGCAGTTGAGCTTGATCCTGAAAACGTAAAAGCTTTAGCTCTTCTTGCGTCAAGTTATTTAAATCTTATTGATTCCTCTAATAAAGAAGAAAATTATTTTAAAGTAATTTCAACATTAATAGATATGTCTCGCGTTAAAGCCGCAGATTTACAAGAGACAGTAATTGCGGACGTAGAATTTTTTGTTAATGTACACCAACCAGAGGCCGCCCAAAATAGAATTGTAGAATATGTAAAAACACATAAAACATATGATTTAATTTTATTTTATTATATTTCTTACAGCGCTTTTCATAGAGGAGATCTGCATGGGGCGGTTAATTACTTAAGCAAGATTCCAGACACAAATGTATTTAGTCCTAAGGTTTTTTATTTAAGAGGGCTAATTTATGAAAAATTTGGAAACTTTGATGACGCTTTTTTGGAATATCAAAAAGCAATCCGGCTCAATAAAAATCACGCAAAATCTTATTTAAAAATCGCTGAACTTTTATGGAACAATGGAAAAATTCAAATCGCACACAAATATATAGAGTTTGAGATTCAAAATGCAAAATTTTTGAGTCCTAAAGATCTTGCAAAAGGGTATTATTTAAGTGCCATCTTCTATGCGCAATTAAAAAATTGGAATTATGCCCTAGCAAGTATTGAAAAGGCGGTGTTTTTCGAATCAGACAATCCCGATTATCTTTTAGAAATATATACATTGAGGGCACGCGCTGGAGAATCTATCAAATCTATACAGCAAGAAGCACGAATGTATTATTTTTTGGGAGAGGGGCAAAAACTTTTAAAACAAGGACAATATCATGAGGCTTTGACTTTCTTTTTACGGGCCAGGGAATCTAATCTAGATTCAGCTATGCCGCTTATTAAAATAGGCGATTTATTTTTTTATCTAAACGATATTGCCAATGCGAAACTTAATTATGAATTAGCAACTAAAAAAGCGTCAAATAATATAGAGGTTTGGTCAAAATATATTCAAGTTTTAATACAGAGCTATGAATGGGATGAGGCAAAAAAGGCCATGGATCGCTTTAGGATGTTGCCGGTGAGTCAAAGCACAATTGATAAGGCAGCGGGTGATATGTATGCCAAGCAAAGCCGTTACGAAGAAGCACAGACTTTTTACAAGAGAGCAATGTCTAGAGATACGATAGATCCAGCGGTTTATATTGCTTATGCACAGAGCTTATATGCAGGAAAAAAATATAAAGAAGCTCCTTTTTTTTATTCCATAGCACTGCGATATGATCCTTTAAATGTAGACGCTCTGATTGGCACAGCCAAATGTATCGCAGCCTCAGAGGGGATTGACCGAGCAATACAAATGCTTAGAGATGAATTGCAAAAAGGGAGTACGGCTAGGGCAGAATTTTTAGGTGCAATTGCAGAGTTTCAAATTCAAAAAGGAGAGTGGGAGTTTGCACAAAAATACATTGACCAGGCAATTGAGGCTAATCCAGATTATGCATATCCATGGAAGTTACAGGCACAAATTTATTTAAACCGCGAGGGTAGAGATAAACAGGCTGTAGATAAGGCATTGGCTGCGTTTAAGTCTTACTCGGATCGTAATACCTCCGATCCTGTTGGATATATTGAGAGGTATAGACTTTTTATTAGAAAAGCACAGTTTGTAAAAGCAGAAGAAGAACTAGAAAAAATATATGCTATTTTCCCAAAATATCCAAATTTGCATTTTTACAAGGGTTATCTCTACGCAACTCAAGGTAATTATAAGATAGCTATAGAGGAATTTAAAACCGAACTTAAAAATTCACCCACCAATGTAACCACTATGATAGCACTGGGCAAAGCGTATTTAGAGCAAGGAAGTTTAGAAGACGCACTTACGCAATTTAATAAAGCTATGCAGTTGGCCTCAAGAGCAGTTGAGCCAAAGCACATGGCGGCTTACACAAATCACCTGTTAAAAAATTATCAAAGTGCCATTGTGCTTTACCGGGCAGCACTTCAGTTAGATGCTGCAAATCCTATGCTTCATAAAAGACTAGGTTTAGCTTATTGGGACATGGGAGATCCAACAAGTGCACGGGCAGAATTTAAACATTATTTAGAGATGGAGCCGGACGCACATGACAGAGCAGAAGTGGAAAAGTTTTTTTAGTAATAATATGCTAAGGTGGTAATCATGTTAGACATCAAGCTCTTAGAGGAAGATATAGGAAAGTTAGAACAAGGTCTTAAGAAAAGGTGTATTGATTTACTTATTTTAGAGCATCTCAAAACACAATCTCAGCTTCGCAAAAAACAAATTCAGCTAACAGATAACTTAAAGGCAGAACTCAATAAAGCCTCACGTGAAATTGCACAGCTAAAAATAAAATCTAAAACCGATCCTAGCATAATGGATTTTGCGCGTACGCGAGTGACAGAAACACGGGCACTAGGAGTAAAAATTCACGATTTAGAATTAGAACTGCAAGCCACTGAAAATAAACTTAGAGAAGTGCTTTTAGAGCTCCCAAATTTACCTAACGCAAGTGTACCAGAGGGTGGTGATTCTAGTTTTAATGTCGAAATAAAAAAGTGGGGAGAGTTGCCAAAGTTTTCTTTTACTCCAAAAGATCATGTGGATATAGGCGAGAGATTGGAGATATTAGATTTTGAACGGGCAGGTAAACTTTCTGGGTCGCGGTTTTCTTTATATTTAGGTGCTGGAGCTGCGCTGGAGAGAGCTCTAATACAGTTTATGTTGGATTTACACACAAGGGAACATGGGTATCAAGAGATAATTCCGCCATTTATGGTTAATAGGGAAACAATGACAGGGACGGGAAATCTGCCAAAATTCGAAGCTGATTTATTTAAAACACAAGTTGCAGATCGGGAGCTGTTCTTAATCCCTACGGCCGAAGTTCCGCTTACAAATATTTATCGAGAGTCTATTATTGAACCCGGCAGACTGCCTATTTATTTTACGGCTTACTCGCCTTGTTTTAGGAGTGAGGCGGGTTCTTATGGAAAAGATGTGCGCGGATTGATCAGGTTGCACCAATTTCAGAAAGTAGAGCTTGTTAAAATTGTAGAACCAGAGAAATCTTATGGTGAGTTAGAGAAAATGACTCAAAATGCAGAAAAGGTGTTGCAGCTTTTGGGTTTACCTTATCGTATAGTATTGCTATGTAGTGGAGATATGGGATTTGCGGCTGCCAAGACGTATGATATTGAGGTCTGGTTGCCAAGTCAAAATGCGTATCGCGAGATTTCTTCTTGTTCAAACTGTGAAGATTTTCAGGCAAGGAGGGCAGATATTAGGTATCGGCATATTGCACAAGCGAAGCCACGGTTTGTGCATACCTTGAACGGTTCTGGATTGGCGGTTGGCAGGGCTTTTGTTGCGGTTTTAGAGAATTTCCAAAACGAGAATGGTGAAATTGCAATCCCGAAAATTTTAAATCGTTATTTAGATGGGTCTCCGGGATTTATCAAAGAGGGAGACCAGCTTTGGTTGAAGTAGTGGAGAGGTGGCTGAGTGGTCTAAAGCGCCGGTCTTGAAAACCGGTGAGGTCGTAAGGCCTCCGTGAGTTCAAATCTCACCCTCTCCGCATGACTTTAAGGTATACAAACTTTCGGTACCCTTGCGACTTGGGTGAAAAGCACTTAACCCCTTAATATTAAAGGCAGGATTTAGGATTTGGGCCGCTTGTTGCGCGCGCCTTGAAGTTCGCCGACACTCTTTCTGAGGTTTGCTTGCGTTCAAATTGGGCAAAATTCATGATAGAAAACATCATCATTTCGCCAGCAGCAGATGTAGTGTCAAATTGTTCGCGCAAGGATAAAAATTGGGCATTGTGGGCCTTTAGAAAATCCCATAAATTGCAAAAATCTTTCATTGAACGCGAAAGACGAGACAGTTCCGTTACAAGAATCGTATTAATCTTGCCCCGTTCAACACCCCTAAGCATTTCTTGGTATTGAGGACGATTTGTATTTTTTCCAGATTTGGCTTCGTCAACAAAAGTTGCAACAATCGTTCCCCAGTTTTTGTCAATTAAGTTTCTGGCTTTAACGTATTCTTCGAGTCTATGGCGCTGTGAAACAAGTGAACCTTCGTGAATTTTTGCTTGCTCTTCAGTGCTTACGCGAATGTAGAGGCCAACCGTTCTCATATGGCTACTCCTCTCCGTTTCTTGCAATTACTAATGAGATAGCGATTGTATGCTTTGAGAATGAGTGCACATAGTGCCCGTGTTCGTTTATTTTATGAAAGTATGTCCAAGCTTTGAATTGGCTTTGGTTTTCTAACCTCAATGATCTTGAGGTTATTCCAATCCATTTTTGCCATTCAAATAGCCTCACATTAAGCATCGGATTTCTCCGATCCAATTTTTTCAAGTTGTTTGATCACTTGATGTAATGATTTACCCCTCAATTTTTCTAATAGAAGTAGAAGACGCTCAGAAACTCCCATGGGAGTGCGAAAGCCTGTTTCCCAATGTGAAATTGTATTTGGATCGGCAATTCCTATCGCTTTGGCCATCTGTTTTTGATTCCAACCGAGTCGCTTTCTAAGAGTTTTGATTTGTCCTTGGTTCAGCATTTATTTAGAATCATATCCTCGATAAGACGTATGTCAACACTTATTATTAACATACCCATATCTCAGATAAGTTTAATCTCAGATCATTTTGAACTGAGATTAAATTAAGCTGAGCTTAAAATGATCGGAGATCGTCCTAATCTCTGATCATTTTACATGGCCTAAAGTAATCTGAACTTATTCTGTGCTGAGATCATTTTGATCTCGGATTACGCCATCAGCTCGGTTTGATCTGTGTTTGAATTAATCTCAGATTGTTTCAATCTCCGCTTATTTTGAGCTGAGCTTAAATTAATCTGAGCTGTAAGTGGTGATAAAATTTCTTCTAACGAAATCTCTTTTTCGCC
>JACRAO010000061.1 GCA_016213345.1 Bdellovibrio sp.
AAAATCTCAAGCTTAAGCTATGCCAATCAGCTACAGGATCTCCAAAATAAGCATAATCAGCGTTTAAGAGCCAGAGTATTTTAATGCCCGTTCCTAAAGTAAGATAACCTTGATTATTACCAGCTCTTAGAGAAAGAACTAAGGATCGATTCTTAAAAGGAGCTAACTTAAGCTCGGTGCCTAAATGAAGTTTATCTAATAACTTCCTCTCTTTTCTTACTTTATTATTTAAGTTGTCCAGATCAAAAGCAAAAGTAGCATCTACCGGTGGAATCTTTTTACCTAAAGCAAATGATTTCATAGGTTTTATGGCCATGCCTATCCTGATGTTTGGATCTACCTTTAAAGAATTGCTAATATCTTTAACCATCAATCCCAATCTAATCATCTTATTATACTCATACATCCAACCTAAATCAAAACCTACTCCAGATTTAGTCTTAGCTTCGTTGAGATTAAAATGTTTCTCTATATCTATATCTTCTTTTAACAAAGAGGAAAAAACAATAGGCTTTTCTTCATTATCCAAATAGATCCGATTAAGAGCTTTGATGGTCACCCCTAAAGTGCTATTTCCAGAAAATTCCTTAAAAGGAGCCATCATGGCTAAGGAACCAGAAACTACATAATCACCTCCTGTTTGAACAATAAGCTCATCATTTAAGAGGTTAAAAGGCTTTTGAATGGGCAGACCCACGGGTTGAATATATACCTTTGTTCCTAACTGTGCGTAAGCACCTAATCCTAAACCAAGATAAGCACCTCCTAATTTAAGATTAGGCAACACCCAACCTACGGAAAGCTCTGTCCTTCCTCCTAAAGTATGATCAGTTAATTCTAATAGCTTATCTAAAGCTTCTTTAAATTGAGGGGTAATCTTGTTTTTTCCTTCAGAAGTTTCTAAATTATTAGATATTTTTGACATCTCATTTAATAAACTTGCTGTATCTTTAGAAATCATCAGATTTAAAGGCACATCGATATCAAAACGATCCAGGTGAGCAATGCCCGCTGGATTAAAATAAATAGCGTTATAATCATCGGCCACGGCCGTAAAAGCATTACCCATGCCCATAGGGCGAAGACTGTATGCATCAAAAGGCCTGGCGGCATAAACATCAAAACCCTTCAAGACAAACATTAAAGCTATTATCCAGAAAAGATACTTCTTCATAATTTCCCCCTTTCTTAATTTACTACCTCAAGACCCCATTTAGTAGCACTATCATTGACATTG
>JACRAO010000063.1 GCA_016213345.1 Bdellovibrio sp.
CGCTAGATTCTTCATAGCCATCAGGTGATCCATCAGCTTTTAGGCGTTCAATTTCTTCTGATGTATTAACCTTAACCTCAGTACCGCCCATGATCTTTTGAGCAAGAATATGAAATTTATATCTTATCTGTAAATAAATTTTACGTGGTGAGTTGTTTATTGCGTATTCGTGGTATTTGTCACCAGATTGTGAATAAATCCAATCTGTCTCTAAAGTTCGTTCTTTTATGTTTTTCATTTCGAGAGGGGCAACTTCTTCTGGATTTCGTTCGGTAATTTTATGGTTTTTCAGTGCTGATTCAATGCCCTTCCAAACAACAGGAAATTCGTATTCATAAACAGCAGAATTGGGTAATTTAGCATAAGCTTGTTGTTTTACTTTTGGCGAGCTTGAACACGCAAGGCTTACACAAATCAAGCAAAAAACTAAAAATTCAAATTTTATATTCATAAGTAGACTCCTATCGGTTAACGTATATCTACTATAATTCTCATTGGATTGGAAAGCTCAAAAACTTCTATGAGTTTCTTTCCGGTTTTTAAGTTGACAACAAAAGTCCATTTGTTTTCTTCCAAGTAAGGATAGAGTTCGAGATTATTAACCCACTTACTTTTCTTAAATGCAGCAATCACTTTGGGAGCAGAAAAGGCGAGTTTTGGTCTTCCCCATAGAGTAAAGACAAGTTGTTTTTTTAATGGAAGCATTGAAACTTGAAAGTAAGGGGGTCTTTCGAGTTGTTTATTATCATCTTGAGTGTTTTTTTCTAAATCCAAGACTAGTCTTTCAAAGCCTGCATTCATTGCGCAACGAATATCTTTTACAACTACATCTTGAACTGCACGATCCCCACCTACAAACAATCCTTCGTGAACATAAACTTCACTTTTTTTAGTCTCGACTTGATAAACTTTTTCAGAATTTATGGCTGCAAAAAGACTAGGCATTTGTAAAAATATTAAAACAGTAATTAATGCTCTCATGCGAAAACTCCTTTTAGGACTTGTGACAAAATAAAAGTTTTACATACTAAGACTAACTTTATTTTCTTAATTTTTGAACAAAAAACCAAATCAAAAGCAATCCAACACACCCAGCAAAAATTAATAGCCAATCTCCAGAACTCCAACACCTGTTGATTTAGGATTTGCGGCCTAGCGCGCTAGTAGGCGCAAGCTGTTGTTTTCCTAAAGATTAATCAATACTTTATCCAAACCGCTCCTCATCGCACCTATATCTAGCGGCTGCAGCCTTACCTGAACCACCCTGTTGCAATTCCGGATCTGCCCAGGCTGCACCAAATATTGTTTGTGTAATTTTTGCACATTTTAAAAAAATGAAGATTTCTATATCCACAGACGACAGCTTTACTTTAATAACCGATGCCCCTCAAAAACCGCAATGACTTTTACGACCATTTGGTTAGAATTAATTTCGTAAACAATCCTATAATTTTCTTCAATCAGTTCTCTTAGATTTTTTTCCTGATATTCAGGAACAAGCCGACCAGACTGGGGAAATTTCGCCGCTTGTTTTGCCCTGTCCACCAAATGCTGTACATGCCGCCTGGCGTTCTCTGGAGAACCAACCGCTATAAATGAACCGATCTGCATTAAATCATTTAAGGCTCTTAATGACCAAAGCAGTTTCATTTCATCTTTCCAAACCTTTTATCTAGCTCCTGTTCCAAGGTTTTAGTTTTTATCACTCGCCCAGCTCGTATATCTGCACGTCCTTCTTCCACAGCGAGCATAAAATTTTCACGCTCTCTCATGCGATCAAACTCCTCAGGAGTAACCACCACAGCCGAAGGTTTTCCGTTTTGCGTAATAACAATAGAACGTCCAGTTTCATGCAAAGAATGTAGCACCCTGGAAGCCTGAACCTTAAATTGACTCAAAGGAATAATGTCTTCTGTCACCTGAATATCTTGTTTTCTATAGAGCCTCATATAAACCTCTTTTTAGATCCTATTATAGACCTTTATTAAGATCTTGTAAAGATCACAGAAATTAATCTTCCCACTGTTGACGTACAAACTGAGCAGTCGGCAGAACTAGGTGATGAAGGTACGGCTTTGGATTTGTTTAATAAACTTTCTAAAGCTAATGCCACAAGTTTTGCTCAAGCTGTTTTAGAAGTTATTATTGGTGAGCATGGTATGGAATATTCGGGCACAGCAGATTTTAAGTCTGCTTTGGTTGATATTCGTAAAAAACTAGAATTGGCTAGTATAAAAACTCCACCTAAGATCACAAACTTAGATGACTTGAAGGATTTTATGAATCATAGAGTAAAAACTATGATGGAAAATGTCATTGGACTGAAAATGGCCTTAAATTTAAATCATGCTCAGGCTCAGGAAGAATCTCAAGCTCTTTATGTGGATTTATATCAGTTGTATCAGGATTTAGATTATTATGGACGTTCTTTTAATGTTCAAATTCTTTTAACTGAAGTTAATAGATTAGAATTTTTTTTAGATTTTGTGACTCGGTATGGTTTTTTTAGCGCTTTGTTTGGAGCAATCTTAATAGGGCCACTGTATCCGCAACAGATCAGACGGAAGATCGGAGCCAGAAGTTCGAAGAACGGAGTTGCAGTTCAGAAGCAGATTTCATACAATTGCTTATTCAGCTGTGAGCCTTATTGACTTTACCCTCAGTGGTAACTTTATTTTCTTAACTTTTGAACAAAAAACCAAATCATAAGCAATCCAATGCACCCAATAATAATTAATAGCCAATTAATGGGATTGTTTACTACCTGAGGTTTTTGGTCTGATTTTGACTGTGGTAAAAGGATTGAAGGAATCATTTGTATGTTATCTGGTTTTGGTGATGTTGGCGATTTTTTATTTTCTTTGGTTTTCTGTAAACGAATAAGTTCTCTTAACGCGGACAAGGTCCAGGATTTATTTTCTGAGTTTAGTCCAGCTCCAATTAAAATTTCTTCATTATTTTCATCTTTTTTTATATTAAATTTACTCATGATCATGTTTTTAAGGTCATAGGAGTTATCGCCGTTAATTTCATTTATAGTTAAAATTACGTCTTCTTTAAGCTCAAATTTTGCAGTTCCAGGAACTTCCATACCAAGGCCGTCTTTTGTACCTCCTAGTTCTCTAATTTTAATTATCGGCTCAGAAACTTTGCCCTTAAGAACCTCGGAAATCTCGATGTCGTAATAGGTAAAAGGACGTCTAACATGATCTATGCCTTCGACCCATTGGACAGAGTTATCGCCAATGGTTCCTCTAATAACGATGGGAGACTCTTGTATTTGTTCAGGAAAGGGCTGGTCTATGAAACTAGTTGCAGAGGCACTAGTGTTACAAAGGTTGATAGGAACAATAAGGGACAAGGTAAAAAAAGGTATTTTAAAAAGCATAAGGATAATATATTGATAAATCTGTAATACGGAAACTTATTTTTTAGGTGGGTTGCTAGCTCAGTTGGTAGAGCAGCTGATTCTTAATCAGCGGGTCACAGGTTCGATCCCTGTGCAGCCCAGAAATAGAAAAAGGATCGAAACGAACAAGCCGGCCTCCTGAGGAGGCTGAGCGAACTGGAAGTGAGCGAAAGGCTTGTGAGGTGAGGCTACGCAACGAAGGAGCTGGAGGCGACTGAGTGTAGTAGCCGATCCCTGTGCAGCCCAGAAATAGAAAAAGGATCGAAACGAACAAGCCGGCCTCCTGAGGAGGCTGAGCGAACTGGAAGTGAGCGAAAGGCTTGTGAGGTGAGGCTACGCAACGAAGGAGCTGGAG
>JACRAO010000065.1 GCA_016213345.1 Bdellovibrio sp.
GATCTTATAACAAAAAAAACCGCCTTTGGCCTCTACAGAAGCCCCAAGGGATCAAAGCGCGCCATCATGCCAGGAAACTCCGGAACCATCGAGAAAGCAATCAAACTAGCACCAGCAACGGATTTCCCAATTATAATTGCTAATGATGATTATTACGGTGGCTTAGGTGGACGCTATGCAATTACAACTCGTTCTATACGGAGCGGCACTATGGTCCTCCGGCATGAGTTAGGACATAATTTTGGTGAGGTAGGAGAAGAATACGATGGCGGGCAAATATACACTGGAGCAAACCATTCAGACACAGCAGCAGTCCCATGGAAGCATTGGGTCGACGGCGAAGTCGCTGTTTCACAAGCATCTTATTTAAGCGGTGCTTATGTCTGGCAAAATTTGAGTAACCAGAATGTCAGAGTTGAATTTGATTTTCCGTCTAAAAATACATTAGGTGACCCGCAGTTCAATGCTATCATCAGCTCAGTTGGCTGGCAAACGCCACAAGATGTAGATGTTTATTTAGACAATCAAAAAGTAAGCATTAATGGAGCTTATACGGATGATCGGAGTTTTTTTGAAATCGATCACCTAGATAAAACATTAGTACCAGGAAAGCATGTCCTTGAGTTTAAGGAAAATATACACGATGGAAATAACATCCTGGCTTTTGCAATGTTATACGCAACGCCTGCAAATTATGATTTTACAAAAGATAAAATTGGAGCTTTTAACACGTTTTACAGTCCTGATTCGCCATCTGGATTTAGACCAACACACAACACTTGTTTGATGCGAGAGATGCGATCTGTTGAATTTTGTTCTGTTGATAAAGAAAATATGTGGATTCGTTTTTTAAATCGAGTTTCTCTGATTGACGAATTAGGCGTAAATGGAAACGAAAAATTAGTGTACCTGAAAACACCTGAGCTGTCTGGTTTACAACTCCGCTGGTATCAATTGAAAGCAAACCAAGAACCAATAGCATTGCACGACTTGGACGGTCTAAAACAGTGGTCCACACACAATATGAGTGCAGGCAAGTACCGTGTTGAGGTGGAATTTAAAACTCCAGAAGTTAGAAACTATACAAACAGCTTTAGGGTGACCCGAGATATTAGTTTTTAAATTACAAGCCAAGTTTGAAAGTACTGGTTTTAAAAAAGAAATTGTTATAAATAAAGTAAAATGTCACGAGTGTCATGGCTTTTTTTTAGGTTTTTTGTTTTCACTGTTTTTATGCCATGCATTATGATTAGCGCTTGTAGTCACGCTCCTAAAAAACAGCTTACTTTTTATGCTTCGCCTGAAACTGAAGTTACCTTACTTAGGGCAGAGGAATCACGTGATTTCAGGGCAATTGAGCTTTTGTTTCAACACGAAAATTATGAAACCGCTTTAGGTAAAATATATAGTTATGAAAAAAAATATGAGCCTATTAAAAATAAAATAATCGAAAAATTTGCGCAAATTTACAATTTAAAAGGCCTTATATTTTTTATTTTTAAAAAACACCTGTTGGCAATCGAAGCATTTAAAAAATCTTTGAACTCAGAAGTTCATATTAATTTTCAAACCTATGTACTTTTCAATTTGGCTTCAGCCGAACTAGAAGCTCGGTTAATTGAAGATGCCAAGAAAACATTTTCACAAATCAGACCAGAAATTTTAGACGCTAATACTCGAATAAAATACTTGCAACTAAAAGCAAAACTAGAAAAACCGCCTGAAAAATCACCTGACAAACCAGATGACTTGCAAAAACAAGTAACTACTACCAAAGCAATACCAATCCCCTTTGAACCAGCACCAGTTAATCCAAAGGCAGTTGGAGTGCTCCTACCACTGCGTAGCAAGTTTTCAAAATTTGCCGAACAGAGTTTATTGGGGATCGAACTTGCATTTCATATTTTTGATCCTAAACCTATGGATAATCCAATAACTTTAATTATAGAAAACAGCGGAGAAACCATTGACGACGCGGTTATTGCTTTAGATAAGCTATATTTTCAACACAATGTAATTGCTGTGATTGGCCCGTTATTAAGCAAAGGAATCGAAAAGATAACACAGAGAGCAGAAGAATTAGCTCTCCCCTTATTTTCTCTTTCCCAGCAACATGGCATAGAGGGCGGTTTTATATTTTATTTTGCTCTTTCACCAAACACACAAGCTCAAGCAATTGCTGAATATGCCATACAAAAAAAGGAGCTAAAAAAGTTCGCTATTTTATTTCCAAAAGACAAGTTTGGCGAGCAATATTCAGAAGCCTTTTGGGATTCAGTAGAGCGACTAGGTGGTGAAATTACTGGCATAGAAGCTTATCCTCCACAAGAAACAGATTTTAGGCAATATATTGATAAACTTTCGGGTCTTTACTATCAAGAAGCAAGAACAAAAGAGCTTGAAGAACTTGCCCACACACGCGAAGAACTACAAATCAAAAAGAAAACCAGAAAAACAGAAAAATACTATCAACTTAAACCGCTTATAGATTATGATGCAGTATTTATTCCGGATGAACCCAAAAACATTGGGCAAATTTTGCCCACTTTTGCTTACCGTGATGTAGAGGGAGTCAAATTTTTAGGTATCTCTACTTGGAATTCAAGGGATTTAGTTACACGTGCCATGCCATACGCCGAAGGAGCTTCTTTTGTGGATCTTTTTTATCCGCAAAACCAAAACTTTACGTTTCAGTCTTTTATTGAAACCTTTAAAGGCACCTATAGCGCTGAACCTTCATCACTCGAAGCCATAGCATATGATACAGCAAGTTTATTAGAAAAATTTATTAATAAATACAATATAACAACAAGAATAGGAATAGCAGAAAAAACAAAAAATATTTCAAACTATCAGGGAGCAACGGGGCTGCTAACTTTTCAAGACGCGCAAATCAAAAGAAAACCCATGATTTTGACCATACAAAAGGGACAAATCATAGAAGTTCAAGCGGAGAACTGAGCTCTGGAACACTGTTTTAACATCATTTTTCAATATTCTAACAGATTAATTTTGGGATATTTTTAAAATAATTTTGTGAGAGAAGGCTTTGGGGTAGCCAGAGATATAATGCCGCGAATCGCGCACATGGATGTCAAAGGGGGCCCCAAAGGCAGGGTGCCGCGCCTGAGCGAACAAAATTATTTTAAAAATATCCCAAAATTAATCTGTTAACCATATATTAAAAACTATTAAAATAGTGTACCAGGCAAAAACTACCCATTGGCTTAATTTATAAATAAAGTCATAATAAATAATTGAGATGCCTGAGGAACTAAGGAGAGAACTGTGGGTTTAAATTTTGACCCCATTGGGGGTGGGGCATTTAAACAAGCCCTAAAACAAATTATCGAAATCGAGCGCCAGCCAGTCAAAGTGCTAGATGCCAAAAAAGCTAAAGAACAAACGAAATTAAAACTTTTTCAGGAATTCAAATCTAAATTTGTGAACCTAGAAAAAACACTTGGAGATTTTACTAGTTTTGGCAAATTTCGAGAGCTTAAGGCAGACCTGGGCGATGGAGCCAATCTGGCCAGTGTCACTTTGGACAAAGACAAAGCAGAACCTGGCAATTACACAATCCAAGTAGATCAACTAGCCAATCGAGCTTCAGTAATTTCTAATCCGATACAAGATCCTGACGAAAAAGTCCTTGGCATGGGTTTTATTGTTGTTCAAATGAGTGATGGAACAACAAAAGAAATCTTTATTGATAATGATCAATCTAGTCTTAACGGGGTAGCACAAATCGTAAATAAAGATCCTACTTCTCCAGTTAGGGCTACAGTGATTAAAGACATGAGCGATCCTGAATATCCATGGAAGCTTATTTTAGCAGCAAGAAAAGACGGACTTAACTCAAGTGTTTCATTTTCTGAGTTATATTTTTTAGATGGAATCGAAGATTTTTATATCGACAACAACAACGAATCACAAAATGCATTATTATATGTAGATGGCTTTCCTATTGAATCAGAAAGCAATCATATAAAAGACTTTGTTTCGGGTGTAAATCTACATTTAAAGTCAGCAAGACCAGATCAGCCATTTACTATCACCATTACAGAAGATTATGAAAAAATTTCTGGAAAAATCAAGGGCCTAACTGAACAAATAAATTCAGTATTAGAATTTATCAATAAACAAAATCAAATCGATGAACACACAGATACAAAGCTGACTTTTGCAGGAGACACAGGACTGCAAATGATAGAATATCGATTAAGAAATATGATGCACGAGGGATTTCCTACCGGGGATCCTGAAATTGAAGGAGATTTTAGATTTATGCATCTCAGTCAACTGGGAGTTGAATTCGAAAAAAATGGTCTTATTCGCTTTAAGGAAGAAAAATTCCAAAAATCACTTGAATCAGATTTCGAACATATTGCTGAAGCCATTACAGGTACTTATGGTTTTGCTAACCAGCTTAAGGAGATTTTACAGGGATACACAAGCTCAATTACCGGGGCTCTTAGTCACAGAGAAAAAGGTCTTCTGGATCGAATTAAAAATATCGATAATGATATAGCGCAAAAAGAACAAAGACTAGAACAAAGAGAAAAAGCTCTTACTGATAAGTTTGCAAGAATGGAATCATCTCTAGCAAATTTACAAAGACAACAACAATATCTAATGGCAACTCTGCCAGGTGCAGGCAGCAATAATATGGTGGCACAGTTGCTGGGAGGATAACTTAGTAAACAATGAATGCTAAAGCACAACAATATAAAGAAATGTTTATTAAAACTGCTCCTGTAGAAAAAATACTGATCATGCTTTATGAGGCAGCCATACAAAATGTCAAAAAAGCGTCGGTCTGCATCGATAAACACGATATTGTTGGGAAAAGTAAATACATAATAAAAACACACGATATTATTAACGAATTAAGTAGCTCACTAAATTTTGAAATAGGTGGAAAGATTGCTAGAGATTTGGAACGGTTATACAATTTTATTATAGAGCAACTACTGAAAGCTAATGTAGAAAACTCTAAAGAAGCTTTAACAAATGTATGCAATATATTAGCAAACCTACTTGGCGCATGGCAACAAGCAGTAATGCATTTAGAAAAAGGTAAAAACAATGGAACTTGATCGACTTTTGCAAGCAAAATTGAAATGTCTGGATCAAGTAATTCACATTTCTCAGACCTTTGTGACTCAGCTTACAAATTTAGAAGAAGATATGTTAATTATATTTGAAAATGAACGCGATAAAAAAATTAAATTTTTAGAACTCATTGACAAAAGAATACAAACCTTCGCAGCATATTTGCCAAAACATCTCTTAACAGTAGAACTCACAAACACAATACACAACACACTAAAAAAAATCGAAGATAAAACAAATATACTTTTAAAAATAGATGATGAGTTAATAAAAGGCATATCTAATAAAAAAGAAAACATACTAATATCATTAAAAAAAAATAAAGAATGGAAAGATAAATTTATAAAATTTAAAAGTTATGGGTTTATAAATAATAACAATGGATTTGATCAAAAACTATGACTGATAATAATGCGTTTGAAAAATTATTGGATCAATCATTGGCCGACAATGGTTACCATTTGGTGCGCCTTCATCCGCTTCATAGCAAAATAGACACTTTAGTAAAAATTAAGACCCTAGAAGACATTATGCACGATCTAGACACACAAAACATAAAAGAAATGCAAAGCTATGTAATATACATCAAGCCTCAAAAAAAAGTGTACGAAATAAAAATACCTCAACATCCCCCGCAGATATACCCAGCAAAATCTATTTTAGATGGAATTTATTTATCTAACAGAAAATTAAATATTCCATATCTACTAAAAAATGCTTCTCTGCTGTATGACACTGGCGAATACGGTTTAGCAAGAAATATTTATAAGACACTTCTAAAATCTGGAGAAGCAAGTGACGCTGCCTTGTTCTTAATAGGAAAATGCAACGAAGCCGAAGGACACTTAGCAGAAGCCATCAAAAACTATGAAGATTCACTGCTTTATAATCAAAAACTTGAAACCTATCAAGAACTCTCAAAACTCTTTATTAATCTAAAAAAACACCAAGAAGCTGCTGAACTTTTAGTGAAAGCACTAAAACTTAAGGAAATCAATCAATCAATCGAGCTCGAATTGCTTTGCACTATTGGCAATTGTTATTTACGTTTAGAAAATTTCGAAAAATCTGAGCATTACTATAAAAAAGCACTAAGACTTTCAATTCGTCCAGATGAGGTGCTTTGTAATCTTGGAGTACTTTATTTAAATTATAAAAAAATAGGCGAATCAAAAAACTATTTTAACAATGCTTGCTTAACAAATACCAAGAACAGTGTTGCCCTTTCTGGATTAGGATGCTGTTATTTTGAAGAAAAAAATTATGCTCAAGCTTTAGACTATTACGCAAAATCTTTAACATTAAATTTAAACAATATATATACACTTCAAAAAATAATAAGATGTGCATTTTTAACCCAAAACTATACGCGGACCTTAGAATTATTAAAAAACTATTTACAATTATATCCTGCACACCTTGACCTAACATATAGCTTAGCTATTTTTGAATTTCATTTTGGTAAATTTTCAGACGCCAAAGTGACATTAGAAAATATTTTAACAGTGAGTCCTGACCATTATGAAGCAAAGGAATTGCTAAAAAAAGTTCAACAAAAAACAACGTAAGTAGTTTTTATTTAAACGCACCTGTCAAGGAGGACAGACTATGGCGATATATGAAGAAAAGCCACCAATAAAACTTATTAACAAAATTGAAAATACCACATCAGAAACACAACAGGAGACAGATATATTACTTCTCGGATTACTTGATGCTCTCTTAAAAGAACAAGCAAATAAGCAACAATATAATGATGACAGGGCTTCTGAGCATTCAACAAGTACAGTTGGAAAATAGAATAAAATGAAAAATAGAATAAAATTTCTTATCATTCAACTAGGACCATTTTGTGACATCATACAAAGCTTAATGGCACTCAAAGCGGTCAAACAACTCTACCCACAAGTTGAAATCGACTTATTTATCCGAACTAATGCATACGATGTAATAAAAAAAAATAAATTGGCTAGAAAATACTTATATTTTTCCAATAGAAGATATTTTAAGTCCTTATTTTTCAAACAAAAAAAGCAAAGAGGAAATATTAAAAGATTTAAACCAATATCTAACACCTTTTAAGAACAACTCATGGGATTATGTAGTAAACTGGACATTTTCAGAATCTAGTAGTTTTTTATCAGCTATAATACCAGGAAAAATAAAATTAGGATTCTCACGAAGAAATGACTTTACACTTTCTTGCATGGATGGCTGGAGTCAATACATTCATGCGACTCTGCTAAAGAATACAAACAAACTAACACAAAATATACACTTAATTGATATTTTAACTACTCAACTCTTAACTGCATTGCAAATTCAAGCAGGCGAATCCAAATCAAACGAAAGTTCAGCTATTTTTTCAAAACAGTTCTTTCAAGTAGATCAGAAATTTTCTAAAAATTACGAAAGTGAAAAAGAAAAAGATTTTGGCTTAAACTCTAAAATATTTTCAAAAAAATGGATCACAATCAATCTAGAACCCAATCTTAAAGGCACAGAACTAAAATACATTGCCGAATTTACACACTTTATCTTAAATGACAATTTAGATGTTGCAATATTCTTTGTTGGCAGCGCTGCTTCTGAATCATTAAAAGAAAAAATCAATCAACTACTCTTAAGATATAATTTAGATTTAAGCCAGGTTTTTTATTTTTTTGGGCAAACTGACTTATTCATTTATTTGCTGAGCCAGTCACAACGAATCTTTTCTTTCTCACAAAACGAAACTTTAAACCAATTAGCAAGTGTTTTAGGAACAAAAATATTTACTTACATAAGTCGCACGGATTTTATATACGAATATGGCCCGTATGGAAATGGGCATTATATAATTTCAGGCGACAAACATGAAATCCTTGATCCAGAGATTTTATATACTATATTTATGTATGCAGATCAAGAAGCACTTCATAAAAATAGAACGCCACTGAGAGAATTTTTAAAAATTCACGGACTTACAGCTGTTCCTGAAAACTTGCAGATTTATCGTTCAAAAATAAGGATTCCAAATGAAGGTGGCGGTGTTTATTATGAGCCACTTTTGTACAAACAAATACATTTTGACGAATGGTTTGCACAAGTCATCGGGCACATTGCAAGGCATTGGTATTGCGGTTGGACCCCAGCTATCGGAAAGGAACTCCGAAGAAGCACACTTAATCCAAATCTCTTGCAATTTCTAAGAAATCTAAATGAATCCACAGATGCTTTGATCAAAATTTACGAGGAATCAAAAAATACCGCAATTAAAATACAAAAAAAATGCAAAGGCTTACCATCTGCAAAAATTATGGCTATAAACAACAAGGAAGAACTTCATTGTTTAACTAATAAATTATTAGAACTTGAAAATTTAGTTATACAACTTTCTAAAATACACTTTCCATTGACCTTTTTTGTCAATGCTGAAAAAGTACTAATGCATAACCTAAGAGGTTCACAATTATTAGAGCTAAGTCATGAAATGTCTTTATCTTTTGACCAACTCAAGCAGGGTTGTGAAATTCTAAAATCATGGATTGATTTTACTCTAAAACTTGTCAAACCAGTAGCTGTTGAAATTAATAATGTTATTCATCTCAAAGGGCATATGAAAAATAATGAAAATGAGTTAGTATGAGCGTCAAAATAAGATGAAATAAAATGAAACAGGAAAAAATTGCACTAAATAAGATAGGATTTATTTTAAAAATGCATCATGCAGGCGCAAGTTCTCTTTGTTTTGATCTTTCGCAATTTATTTTAAACGCAGGTATTAAACTCTTATTTTCCAAAGAAAACACAGATACTGTAACGAATTTAATAAAAAGAGACCCCGGAAATAGACAGAATAAAAAAAACATAGAAATAACCACTAAAGAAAGAATAATCAAAAAAGCAGACATAATTATTGTGCTTGGTGGGGATGGCACTTTCTTAAGTATTGCATGCTTAATGAAGGAAAGAAGTGTTCCTATTTTGGGGATAAATCTAGGACGTCTAGGGTTTCTTACTGAAACCAAACAAAGCGAAGCTCTTGATGTAATTCATCAATTATTGCTTGAAAAAATGATCCATTATAGCGAAAGGCCACTCCTAGAGGTCACACTACTACGAAAAGGAAAGAAAATTTTACAAAATCCTGTTGTAAATGACGCTGTTATTTCAAAGGGATCTATTGCTAAAATTATCCAAATTCAAATTTTGAGAAATAACAAAGTAGTAAACACCTTAAGAGCAGATGGACTTATTGTCAGCACACCAACGGGTTCTACGGCATATAATCTAGCATCAGGCGGACCTTTAGTTGAACCGTCTCTAAATGCACTTTTACTCACACCAATTTGCCCCCATAGCTTGACACAAAGACCTTTGGTTATTTCTGATAAAAATATTTTGCAAATTCGATTGTTGGACCATCCAGAGGATGTTTATTTAACACTCGATGGTCAAAAAGCCGTATCAATAACCAGAGAAGATATAATGATTGTTCAAAAATTCAAAAAACACGCACTTAAATTAATAACATCTCCGAGTCGTGATTATTTTGTTCTATTACACGAAAAACTATTTTTTGGTATTTAGCACTAGAGGACGAGTATGAGCTGGATTAACTAGGGTATTCAAATTAGTCGAACGGTTAAAAATGTTCAGAGATTAAGACAAATACTTGGAGTTTTTGCGCGCTATGGATTTGCCGATATAGTCAATAGAATGAATCTAGGTAAATATCTACCAAGCCGTTTGGCAGCATATGCCGAAAGCCAATCTGAAATCACAACACCAGAGAGAATGCGTAAAGCTTGCGAAGAATTGGGACCTACTTTTGTAAAATTGGGCCAATTGCTTTCTACACGTTCTGATATACTGTCTGAAGAATTTATTATAGAATTTACAAAACTACAAGACAATGTGTTTCCATTAAAATATGAGCTTATTAAAAATGTAGTTGAAAATGAATTAGGCAAAAAAATTGAAGAGGCATTTAGTTTTTTTGATCAAACTCCTTTGGCATCCGCTAGCATTGCCCAAGCACACGAAGCACGTCTTCCGAGTGGTGAAAAAGTAGTTATTAAGGTACAAAAACCTGGAATTGATAAAATAATTGGAACAGATATCTCACTACTTGCGTTCTTAGCTGGTCTTTTAGAAAGGTACATTCCTGAAAGCAGAGTTTTTAATCCAAAAATAATTGTAGACGAATTTTTCAAAACACTTTCCTATGAATTAAATTTCTATGTCGAAGCAAACAATATTATAAAAATGACTCAAAATCTTTCTTCAATACCAGAAATTATTATTCCAAAGATTTTTGAAAACTTTAGCACTGAAAAAATATTAACATTGCAAAAAATAGAAGGTCTTAGAGTCAATGACATTCAAGCTTTAGATAGGGCAGGAATCGATAGAAAACAAATTTGTGCAATTGGCACAAGAGCTTTTTTTAAGTCTGTCATGATTGATGGGTTATTTCATGGCGATCTACATGGCGGGAACTTGTTTGTTTTACCGGGCAATAAGCTTGGCATTATTGATTTTGGAATTGTTGGTCGCTTGTCTCAAAAATCAAGAGATCAATTAGTAGATATGGTGACTTGTATTTTAACTGAGGACTATGAAAATCTTTGCTATCAATATGCTGAACTGGGACAATCAAGCGCGTCAATAGAGTTTGATAGTTTTCATCGCGAAGTCCAAAACACACTCTCACCGTACATGGGACTTTCGTTAGAAAAAATAAATGTAGGAAAAATTCTGATAGAGGCCACAAAGATAGCAACTCGGTTTGACATTAAAATACCAGGTGATTGGATGATTGTATTTAAGTCCATAGTCACCATGGAAGGCATGGGGCGCATTTTAGATCCAAATTTTGATTTACTTTCACATGGAAAGGAGCTCATTAAAGATTTATCAAAAAATCAATATTCCATGCAAAGAATTACAAAAGATCTTCTGTGGGTAGCTAAAGACACCACTCATTTATTGCAAGCATTGCCAAGACAACTCAAGTGGATGTTTAGAAAGTGGTCATCTAATGACTTTGCTTTCGAAGTAAAGTCGCCAGAGTTAACGAAAATCCGTGAGCAGTTAGACATAAATGGCAAGCGAATGAGTCTTACGATTTTAGTAACTGGATTTTTTATAGCCGGGGCACTCTCGTTGCAATATGTTTCAGATCAAAAAATCTTAAATTATCCAATAGTTTCAGTAATTTTATTTGCCCTTGGCGGATTTATTCTTATTAGGTTATTGTTGAAATCAATTAAGTAATTGGATCGGGGTGTAGCGCAGCCTGGTTAGCGCGCATCGTTCGGGACGATGAAGTCGGCAGTTCGAATCTGCTCACCCCGACCAAATGAATCTCAACTATTACTCAGTGCAGCCAAAAAGAA
>JACRAO010000067.1 GCA_016213345.1 Bdellovibrio sp.
TTGGAATCATTTGCCCTTGGTATTACACGAGCTCGTTATTTTATAAAGGAGTAGGTGAGGAAACAACTAGATTTAGGCTTTTTTTGCAATTATAAAAAAACCATATTCATTTATTCTGTTGTAATATTAATATGTTATATAACCACTTGTAAAATACATATAAAATATATTGAAAGAACCTTTTTTATGTGCATAATAAGATTTGTAAATAAAGGTTTATCTAAGTTTTATGGCCATGAAAAAGTTTCGTCCTAATCCTGATTGGATGACTATCGAAGAAAGCTGTGAGCTTCTTGGAATATCCCGTCCAACTTTCGATAAAAGAAGAAAAGAATTCCATTTAAAAAAACGATCGTGGCAAGGGAGACTCTGGTTTTTGCGCCGACAATTGACTGATCGGATTCTTTTGCAAGCACCTCAGAGCGTTTCTCCGCTGGTAGATCTGATTGAAGCATCCTGCTCAAGAGTCAGTCATATAAAGCGAAAAGGAAATATGTATGATTTTCGGAGTCTTCACTCGATTGATCCATTTGGAGTTATCTGTCTTCTTTGTTCCCTCATATCTGAAAAAGATAAATCATCCGTAATTATTGATGATTCAAATGTAGTACGACTTTTGAACTCGATTGGGTTTTTTTCTGAACTAATGCAGAAACGAAATGATCTCATTAGTGTCGTACGTCCACCCTACACCGGATCATGGATAGATCCATCGATTATGCAACAACTCGTTTCGGTTGTGTACAAAGGGGGTGAACGACTGGCTGTAGCAGAACTTCAAAAATCGCTTACGACCCAAGGATTCACAACAGAATTAGGCAATTACGTCGGCTGGGTTATTGGTGAATTAGCAGACAATGCTCTTACACACGGAAAAGCAAACTGTTATACGATCGTTCAACGAGTCGATAAAGAAACTCGCAGAATTGCGATTGGTCTTGGTGACGCAGGGCTAGGAATTCCAACTACTCTAAAGCTTAACCCAAAATATGCTGCGCTCAGCAATCGAGAAGCTCTCCTTACGACGTTTCGCCCCTACGTGAGTGGATGGGGAGACGAATATAAAAGAGGAAAGGGTCTGACTGATATAATTAAGATTCTTGTTGGTAATCGAGGATATATGCGTGTCGAAAGCGATACCCTTGCGTTGCGCATGGATTTTCGAGATGGGGTTAATATTGACTTTGTGATCCCTATGACACGATGTCAAGGCACTCGTTATTTAATTGTACTTGAAGACCGCTCTTTCTGTGAAATAAGTCGATCAGAAGCTGACCAATATCTTGAAACCGCAATGCATCGAATATTTAATAATCAAAAAAAATTAATATGAGATGGTTTATTAAAAAAATTAGCCTCTAAACCTACGGAGAAATAATAATGACTGTTGTTAAACTGAATCGTTTTGGACAAACTTTGACGGGTCGTGAATTTGGAAAATCTTCCTACCTTGAAATAGTGAAAGAGCAGTACGAATTACCGATCGCATTAGACTTTAGTGGGGTGGCCTCACTGGGTTCGTCATTTGCGGATGAGGTTGTGTTGCCCCTGGCTCAGAAACAGGGAAATCAGATTACGATCTTAAATGCGAATAATGTAGTTCGTAGCTGCCTTCGTGATGTCCACGACGAAACCGGAATAAACATAATCTATGACTCGCTCGATTAAGTGATTACGATTTTGTTAAGCAATCTCAGTATGATTTAAAAAAACACGAAAAACTTAAGTCTATTAGTAATACACGAGCTCATTATTTTATAAAATTTTTAATTTAAAGAGTACCATTATCATCTGCCAGATCTGCTAGAACAGACAAACTCATTATATATGTTTTAATAGATGAAACCAATGCATCTCTTATGTCGAAGTCTTTCCTTATTGACTAATTTGATCTACGGTGTATAAGCGCATTTCCACCCTTCTGTTATACACACGGCTTGGCACTGAAGTGCTCCGTCTCTATCGCAATCTTCCTTGGTGTCACGTAGGGCGCCAAAACAACCCCTGCCTGAATCACAGGAACATGCGCAAGTTTTGCTAGGAGTTGGAGGAGGCTTTGGTACAAACCAGCCCCTAATAGTATCTTTAATACTATCCCAGTAGCTCACAACTACTGTAACCACAATAGTGACACCAGCTGCAACTATAAAAAATGTAACTATTGTAACGGCTGATGCATCTGGGATTAGTTTATCCAGAAAGCTGTTTGTGGCGAGTTGAGATTTAATTTCAATAGGGTACGACACTCCATTGTTGAACACAAAAGTAAATGTCTCACTTGGTTTACTGTCGTACTCAAAAGTGCAAGCTATAATAATATTTTCATTTGGATTAATCTCTTTATATTTTTCATTAATAGCTACTGAATCCCCTGTACAATTTGCACTGCCACCGGTGGAAGCTGAGACCGCTCTTGCCACCGCCTTCACGCACCCGGATTTGTTTCCAGGATCAAAACAATTAGGATTGAACTTTATTGTATACTTGTTGCTGCTTATTTCTGTGGTTAGTAACGAGCTTTGTAATTGTGTAATTTCTTCTTCAGTAAGAGGATTTACCATTGGAGCTTCTGACTTTGAAGCTGCTGGTGCTGACTGAGATTCCGCCGGAACTGGCGTTGGGGTAGCTCCTTGTTTAGCTGGTGCCGGATCGATTGTTTCATTGCAATTTACGAGGCAATTTACAAAAACTAAACAAATAAAAGATATTAAAACAACTGAAACTTGATTTTTTTGTTTTTTCATTTTTTTTTCTCCAGACGTTCTTCATCAAAAACAAACCTTACAATTCTAGTTTATCTAATACAAAAAAAAAAAGAAAGATGTGTCAGAAATTACCAGTAATTTTTGGGAGAGAGGAACTTTGAATTTATAAAAATAGAAAAAAGAGTAGCAAAAATTAATTTTGACATAGATCAATTGTGACACAAGGTGTGAAGTTGCACGATCTTTTGAATAAAGATTCTGCTCTAGATATATTTTGATCTGCTCTTGATTTAAATTACTTAAATGAGTCTTTGTAACCACTCTGGATGCTAACGGCAGAGATGTTCTGTATGTCAGTTTGTCGATTAAATTGAAAAGTCCAGCAAGAACTAGTGATATCCAGTTTTTTGAATCATTTTCAAATTGAGTCGAAGTATGAAGTTCAGCAAAAA
>JACRAO010000001.1 GCA_016213345.1 Bdellovibrio sp.
TTAGGATTTCTCATAGAAAAATTTTTCCTTTTTTAAAGTCATCAATGCTTTTTTTGATTTTGAAGTCAGTTGTCCTTCCATGACTGACCAGGTTTCAATGTTAAACTTTAATACTCTTTTCCCATCCTCAAAAACATGGACATGTCTTGGAGGATGATCAGTAGAGTAAAGAACTACAATGACTACATATCTTTTCCAGCGACTCATAATAAATGTACCCTAAACTGATAACAGTTGTCAATCTATTTTTGAGAGAGGTTAGTGCAATTTCTGGGCACAAAAAAGAGTCATCAGACAATCATAATTTGTTCGATTTTGAGACTTTGAGTCTGAAAGCTGCCGTGTGGAGCCTTAACTGGTTCACCACTAAAGCATGAGGCTGTTAACTCCACCTTTGGTAGGTGGCTTTTTTATAAAAATACCAGTAGGAAACACAAGCGATGACAATGCCAGTAACTACATCAACTAGATAATGTTGCTTTGTGGTTAAAGTAGATACAGCAATTAATAAATTCCAAATAAAAAAGAAAATAAATTTTTTTCTCTGCTCTTGTAAAAAAACAAGACTTGAGAGAAACACACTGCTTACATGCAAACTCGGACAACAGTTTGCCGGCGAATCCGCCATTCTTAGATGACTAAAGGCATAATATGTAATTGAGTTCAAGTCGTCTTGAAGAGGAAATAGTTCACGAGGGTAGGTGGTAGGAATAATCCAAAAAATCGCCACACTAAGTACTTGTATTGCAAAAAATGAATATAGGTATTTATTCAAATTGTCTGGCTCTTTTGCTACAAAATAAACTACAGCAAAATAAATGTATTCACTCATATAAATCCAAACTGTGTTTGGCAAAAACGGGATCATCCGATCAATCCACCACATTGGCAGCAATCTGGGAGGAAACAAATGAAACCAGTTAGAAGTCAAATACAGGAAGGCAGTTGCAATAAAGACGGCAATTCCGACTGGCCATTTATTCTGAGCAGTTAAGAATAGTGGCAAGCTCATGCTATGTCCGGAAGTGCCTTGTTTTGAATTTGTTAGTTCCATAAAATACTGTGAAAACCTTATCACGTTTGTTTCAGGTATGTAATGTGTCCTGCAAATTTAGTCAAACTAATTTGCAAAACTAAGTGCTTTTTCAAGAAAAACTCTCGTTTTTACACTTTCCCAGTTTCTGTCTCCAGTTTCGAGTAATAAAATTTTTCTATTTTTATCTAATATTACAGTTGTTGGAATTGCCTGGACATTAAAGAAAACACCTAATTTACCAGTGGTATCAATATAAATTGGAAAATTAATTTCGAAATTATTAATAAATTTTGGTAATACTGCTTCTGGCTTTTCATCTAAATTTACTAAGATTAGTTCAAACCCTTTGTTTTGATATAGAGACCTAAGTTTGATCAAAGCAGGTATTTCTAACATACAAGACTCACACCAACTTGCAAAAAAGTTAATAAGAGCTACTTTTGCTTTTAATTCAGAAAAGAAATGTGATTTTTTTTCAAAATTAAATTGCTTTAATGAAAAATCTGTAACTTGATCTCCGATATGTACATGCTGGTTATTAAGAGTTGTGTTTGGAATTTGATGTTTAATAAACAACAAGGCTCCTAATATTACTAGTAATAAAATCACTAGTGGTAGCCAAAATTGCAGAAGTATTGACTTTTTTTGAGTCATGTTTATCTCTATCATATTTTATATACTTATTTTAGAATATAATTGTGGGGTATCAAAGGAAAAAAGTAACACAATCTGGGCAAGCTGCACTTGAATACGTGCTTACCATTGTTTTAGCCATTATATTTGTGTCGATTATTGTGACTACTTTTAGAGGTACAGTCATAAAACTTTGGGAGGTCATTTCTCGCGAAGTTTCGGCTCCCTGCATTGGGTGTCAGGCTGACTACAATATTAGGTTATAAAAACCTTATAACCTTTATTTTGTTACACGTCCTAAGGCTATAAAATAGATTTCCTTGCTTTCTTTTCTGGTGCTTTTTGGTCTTAATATTTCTACTTGTTTAAAAGATTTTTTTAATTGGTTTTTGAAATTATCAAATTCACCACTGTGAAAAAGTTTGCAAACAAAATGTCCACCATCTTTCAAAAAATGCACGGCTATTGCAAAAGCAAGCTCACAAAGCTCAAGTGATCTGGCTTGGTCTGTGATTTTTATTCCAGTAGTTTTTGGAGCCATATCGCTTAATACTGTGTCAAAATTTGGCAAAAAGCTTTCTTTTTTCAAAAGCAGCTCAAAATTTGTAAATTCTTCTCCTACGAGTTCTCTTAGATCTCCTTGTATAAAAACAGCATTTGGAAAGCTAAGGTGAACTTTTTCTAAATCAATACCTAAAAGTTTTCCGCGATGACCTATTTTTTGAGAACAATATTGTGCCCAAGAACCTGGCGCTGAGCCTAAATCTAAAACTTGATTATCAGGTTTAATGGTTTTAAAACGTTGATCTATCTCCTGGAGTTTATAAATAGATCTTGCAGCAAAATTTTCATTTTTTGCTTTTTTGTAATAGTAATCCTTTTTTATGTAGTTCATGCTTATAAAAGATCTTTATAATTTAATACTTCGTTTACACAGCAATTTGCTTGTATAAATAATGATTTCCAATACGACCAAGGCTTAGAGTTCAATTTTTCTTGTACTTTCTTTTTTACTTCAAATGCTTTTTCGTCTGACGCATAACCCTCTTGAACTAGTTCATTTAATCCTAGAACTTGACAAAATGAAATCCAAAACTTTTCCTCGACTGCTCCTACCGCGATTTTTTTGCCATCTTGCGTGAAATACATTTGATAACAAGGAAATTTTCCAGAAAATAATGTATTTCCAGGCAAAGGTAGCTCTCTCGTTTTTTTGAATTCACGATAAAATCCACTTTGTAAATGTGTTAATACTTCTGATAAACTAACAACAATTTTTGCTCCTTTTGCACCAAGGCTCACGCTGTCTAATTGTGCTGCGAGTGAAAAAGCTCCCCAATAAGCAGCAAATAAATCAGCTAATGGCAGTGGAGGCATTTCGTTATATAAAGAGAGCATGCCAGTAGCTGCTTGAAAATTTATGTCATGTCCAGCCTGATCGTTAAGTTTTGTGTCTCCAACTAAACTTAAAATACAAAGTTTAGGATTTAAGGTATGTAAAAAATTTTCTTCTAGCTTTAGTTTCTTTTTGGCCTGTGGACGAAAACCTTCAATCAACGCGTCTGAAGACTTTACAAGCTCTTGAAATTTCATTTGATCATTTGCGTTTAATAAATTTAGCCAAAGCAGTTCCTTTTTTTCGTTTAAATCTAAATAAAACTCGCCAATAATTCGAGCGGGGTCAGGTTTATCTGGGTTTTCTATTTTTATTACATGTGCGCCTTTTTCGGCTAAAAGCTTTCCTATCATAGGACCTGGCAAAAGAGTTGAGCAATCTAAAATTTTCTTTCCTTTTAATGGAAGTTTGGAATCAAACTGCATCTGGGGATCATCCTTTTTATAAATATTTAGTTACGTATTTTCTGCTTTCTTCAAAAACAAAGCTTGTGATCCATTGAGCGGTACCTGTTTTTATATTATGAAATTGAATACCGACTTTGATCCCTTTGTGGCGAGAGTTGAGCGGAAACGGTTGTAAGTGTCTTACTTCTCCATCACAAATGATTTCCTTATCTTTTATTTGAAAAGTTATGTTTTTAATAATAAGTCCTGGTTGGAATAAATTTTCTTCGATGTCTAAGATTAAAAATGACATTCCTCCTTCTCCTAAATCTAGGAGTTTTTTTATTAGCAGCTCATTTGCTTTTTTTGGGTGTGAAAAAGAAATTTGTATATTTTCGATTTCTTTGGATTGTAAGCGGAAAAAACCTCGTCTTTGTACTTTAAATATCTTTTCTGGGATTTTGAAATTAAGCCCTCCAGGTAAAAAACCTGTAAATTTTGCTTTAAAGAAGAGATTTGTTCTATTTAAATTTAAATTAAAAAAACACTCAGTTACATGCGCGAATTCTTCTTGTTGAAATGCCGTTGGTTTGTTTATACAAAACGTTTTATCTTGAGCTACGATTATATTAAAATGACTTGGGTGCATTTGTTCCTGATTTTTTGTCCAAAAAAATAGTGAAGACAGTGTTTTTAGTCCTTCTTCGAATAAATTTAGTATTTATTCGTGATCTGAAATAGGCTCAAATTTTTTTGTTAAATCTCGTTTGTCAGACAATGGTGACCTTTCTTAAAAGATCCATGTCATAGAGTGTTTTGCCGCTGCCGCGTACCACGCAAGTGAGAGGATCTTCTGCAAGTGCTACTGGAAGGCCCGTTTTTTCTTTGATTAAAATATCTAAATTTGCTAGAAGTGCTCCGCCTCCTGCTAAAATAATACCGTTGTCTACGATATCTGCGGCTAGTTCTGGTGGAGTTCTTTCGAGAGAAGTTTTAATTGCATCCACAACAGCAGAAACTGTTTCAGAAAGCGCGTCTCTTATTTCTTCGGAGTTTACCTCGATTGTTTTGGGTGCTCCGCTAATAAGATCACGTCCTTTGACTTCATAGGTTTTTTCTTCTTCGAAAGGATAGGCACAACCAATTGCAAGTTTAATTTGCTCCGCTGTTCTTTCTCCTATTAAGAGTGAATATTTTTTTCTAATATAATTAACAATAGCATCATCAAATTTATCTCCAGCTACACGAACTGATTTTGAGTACACAATGCCGCCTAATGAGATTACAGCAACTTCTGTAGTACCTCCTCCGATATCTACAATCATATTGCCACTTGGTTCTCTTATGGGGAGTCCCGCACCTAAAGCAGCAGCCATTGGTTCTTCGATTAGATAAACTTCTCTTGCGCCCGCAGCTTGAGCAGATTCTTTTACCGCTCGTTTTTCGACTTGTGTGATACCAAAAGGGATACAAATAATAATTCGTGGCCTAATGAACGATCTTCTTTCGCTTGCTTTTTGAATAAAATATTTCAGCATGGCTTGAGTGACTTCGAAATCAGAAATTACACCATCCCGCAGTGGGCGAATGGCCTGGATAGATCCTGGTGTTCTCCCAAGCATATCTTTGGCTTCTTTTCCGACAGCCAAAATGCGTGTTTGACCTCTAGCGTTTCGATGGATAGCCACCACAGAGGGTTCGTTAATAATGATTCCGCGATCCTTGGCAAAAACCAATGTATTAGCTGTTCCTAAATCAATAGCTAAATCATTTGAGAAAAAATCTAATATTCTTTTTAGCATTTATGATTGCCTTACCCCTCTCTCTTACCATTTATAATGGCGAATGTGTTCACCACGAATTGCAATTTCGCTCATTGCTTTGATCCCAATTTCTAAATGCAAATCCGTATATTTTCTAAAAACTGTTTTAGAAGACTTTTTTGTTTTTATTCCTCCTCTATTCATGGGGAGGTCTGATACTAGTAATAGTGCGCCAATGGGAACTTTGCTAGCAAAACCTGCAATAAAAAGTGTAGCTGATTCCATTTCGATAGCTAAAGCTCGTTCTTCATACAGTTGGGCTTTGAATTTATGATCAAACTCCCAAAAACGGTAATCAGTCGTATGTACAACTCCCGTGCGGTAATCTAGGTCTTTTTCGACAATAATCTGTGAAACAAATTTTTGAATTTTAAAGGTTGGTAGTGCAGGTACCTGTTTGGGCATAAAGTGCTGACTTGCGCCCTCATCCCTAATTGCTGCGGTGGGCAATATAAAATCTCCAACTTTTAGGGAACGGTGCAGTCCTCCAGAGAGTCCTAAAAATAAAACAGCTTTTGGTGCTATTGGTGCTAGAAGTTCAATAATTAGAGCAGCCGTTGGTGAGCCTATTGAAAAATCAATAATAGACACATTCGTATTATTGCTATGTACTGCTGTCATGGCAGAGCCTCGTGTTTTGGTGTTTCCACAGAGGTTATAAAAGCGCTCAATATAATAATCAAAATTGGTTAAAATAATTTGTTTTTTAAAACGCTCAGGAGGTGAGCCTGTGTATCTCTCTAACATATCACGAGCAATTTTGAGTTTGTCTTTATTAGAATAAATTCGATTATCATCCGGGATTAAAAATGGGTTGTTATTAAAGGCTACAGTGTCACTGTCTTTTTTAGTTTTTTTGGTATACACAAAGACAGATTACAGTTTGACAAAAGGCGATACAAGTTTTTCTTTTAAAAAAATGGCAAAATAATGCCTATAGTCAAATTTTTAAGGTTTTATGAAGCTGATTTTAAAGCATATAAGTCGGATATCTGGCATTTTTGTTTTAAGTTTTGGTGTTTTAGTGGTGTCAGTAGGATTATGGCTTTGGTTTAGTTTGCCTCCTATTTCGACTTTAAAGGCAGAGTATCCCCACCTTGTAGTAGTAGAAAATGATGGTTTTCCTAGGGTTATTTTTAAAAAGCTCAAGCCACTGACTTGGGTGCATGTGTTTGAGGTCTCAAAACCAGCCATTGGTGCTATAATGGTAAGTGAGGATTGGGCATTTTATCAACACCCTGGTTATGATCTGAATCAAATTCAAGATGCACTAGAAGAAAGTCTAAAACGGAGACATTTGGTAAGAGGGGCCAGTACAATTACACAGCAAGTTATAAAAAACGTGTTTTTAGGTCCTGAAAAAACGTTATTGAGAAAATTTAAGGAACTTGTAGCTGCTGTTGCATTAGAAAGGACGCTTTCTAAAAGAAAAATATTAGAAATTTATTTGAATATAGCAGAATGGGGAGATGGTATTTACGGGATATCTAATGCCAGCTTAAAATATTTTATGAAACATCCGGGTGAACTGACAGCCAAGGAGGGTGCTTTTTTGGCTATGCTGCTTCCAAATCCAAAAAAATATAGTTTGTCTTTTTATAGAGGAGAGCTCTCCCCATACGCAAAAGACACAATTGAATCTATTTTGTTAAAAATGAAACAAGCGCACTTTTTAGGGGATGAAGAATATCAGCAGGCTACAAAAAGCTTGCTTGCTTTTGAAATCAAATAAGTGAAAAATATAATGTATGCGCCTAATTAGATATAAACACACGTTTTTTGTTCTGTTCTGTTTTTTAGTATTTGTAGTGATGGTTGCTATTTATAAGTTTTATCACCATGATTCTGTTCTTTGGTCTTTTTGGAGTCCAAAAGTTACTAAAGATAATTTAACTCATATTTTAGAAGACGCAAAAGTTCCACAATACTACCCAAAGGAGATAGACATTTTCTTAAATGGCAAATTAGAAACTACTTATGTTGAATACACTTTGGATGTGGAGTTGCAAGAGTTTATGGAAAATCTTTTTTCTTCATATCAGCCGGATTATGCTGCTTTTGTTGCATTAGATCCAAAAACAGGAAAGATTTTGTCTTTAATTAGTTATGCAAAAATACATTCTAAACTAAATGAAAATCTTGCATTGAAAGCATCTTATCCAGCGGCGTCTATTTTTAAAATTGTCACTGCGTCTGCAGCAATTGGTGAAAAAAACTTTACAGCTAATACAATAATTCCATTTAATGGTGCAAATCATACTTTGTATCGTAGCAATATTTTACAATCAAAATTTACACGTTTTACACGTTACATGTCTCTAAAAGACGCTTTTGCCAAGTCGGTTAATACTGTATTTGGAAAAATTGGGGCTTTTAGCTTAGGTTCTGATGGATTAAGAGAATATGCAGACAGGTTTGGGTTTAATCGAAAAATAACTGGAGATCTTCCGGTAGGTGAGAGCAAAGCGATTATTCCTAATGACGCTTGGGGTTTGGCTGAATCTGCCTCTGGTTTTACGCAACACAACACCATGAGCCCACTTCAGGGGGCGTTAATGGTTTCTGCTATTGTTAATCAAGGCGTGATGATGGAACCGTATTTAGTACAGCTTTTGTCTTTAAAAAGTGGAAAATCTCTTTATACGGCTTTGCCTCACGAGTTAGGGCAAACGCTCGATCAAAAAACTGCTTTGGAGATGAGGGAGCTTATGAGAGAAACCATACGCATTGGTACTTCGAGGCGTTCATTTCGTGGATTTTCTCGTGGTAGATTTACTGGTGTGGATATTGGTGGTAAAACCGGTTCCTTATCTGGAAAAAATCCAAAAGGTAAATATGATTGGTTTATTGGATATGCAGAAAAAAATAATCATCCTTTGGCTCTTTCTGTATTAACAATTCATGAAAAATATTGGAAGGTTAAGTCCTCTTATCTGGGACGTAGGGCAATAGAAAGATATTTTTTAGATAAAAATTGATTGGCTTGGTAATTAACACTGACAAATTGGCTTGGTCACAACAAATATGTAAAAACTTTTTACAGTTGTCAAAAACGTGGTCAGTTTAAAATCAATAAAAATAGTTTTAGATTTGTTTTAATGTGTGTTTTCAATGGGTTATATTGTGTGATTTTCGGTTTGGTTTTGGTCTACAAATTGCTACAAACAAGGTGCAATGTGGGTGCTTATACCTACTGTTTTTACGTTGGAGCGTGTTTATGAGAATAATGTATTTTTTAAGAGATCAGTATAGATATTTAGGTATTGTGTTTTTTTGTTTGGGACTTGTTGTGGCTTGTTCAAAATCAAACAAAGAAGCAGAAAATAAACCAAACCAAGAACTTATTAAGGTGCCTTTAGATCTGAAACTTAAAGAAAATGCAAGCCTTACACAAGAAGAAAAAACAATTTTAGATTCTATTGAAAAAAATAAGACGGCTAGTTTTAAAGCTATTACAAATGCCTTGTTCGAAGCACACTATAGTGTTTTTATTAAAGATTACGGTCCCAGTTCTGATCGCATGCAAAAGTGTGAAAATATTAAATCAAAACTCAAAACTATTTTAGAAGAAAAATATGCTATTTTAGAAAATACGTTGGCCTCTACTTACGCAGATGATGTGCTTTTAGTGACCGGCTCTACATTGAAATCTGCTTATGAAGCCAAGATAGAAAAAGAACTTAAAAAAGAAAAAGGAGAGAAAGCTGAAATCGAATATCAAGCGACTTATACAAATATTTTTGAGTTTTTATCTGAAGGAAAAATGCAATGTTACTCTGGCACTATGACGTATGAAATTGCCAGAAGAAACCAGGACTTTATAGGCGAAAACACTGAGTGGAAAAATGTTATTATTTTCGAATCAGGACATGTTTTGCCAGGCAGAATCGAAAAAGATGACTCTGGAAATTTTATATTAAAAGGCACAGAAACAACCGTGATTAATAGCGATAGAGATTTTGGGAAGCTTGTAGATTTAAACGCCCCAATTCGTATTGTGCTTGCAAATGATTTCGCTGTGGTTGAGCTTTTTAAAGATTTCTTAGCAAAAGATGCAAGGGCTGGTTTATTGGACCAGGCTTTAAAGCATGCTAAAGAAATTTATAATGACATACCACTTGAGAAATTAGAAAAATTAGTTAAAAGCACTGAGATAAATTTAGCTGATGCAGAGAGTGTGGATAATTTAAAAGCGGAAATGAATAATACGCCATTTGGTTTTGGAAAGGCGAATATTCCAGATATACCGCAAAAGCGTCAAAAAAAATGGGATCAAAATCAAGTCGTGATTATTGATGGCGTAAAACCAGAGCATATTTTTAAAGACGATGAAGAAATAAAATCATGTCTTGAGATTAAAGATTTAGCCAGTGTTCGACCAGGGTTTAAATGTAAAACGTCAAAAGGAGCGGTTTTTGAACGAGTCGAGCATGAAACATTGGGCATGTGTTGGAAAGAAGAAGATAAAACCGTAGAAAATGGCAAAGTCATGATTTGGAGCAAGATTCTCGATGGTGCATTTACTAATATTAATATAGATCCAGAAACTAAAAAACCAGAAAATTCAAATAAATCCGTCAAAGATGAAATAATCATAGATTCTCCTGCTGTTAGAGCCTGCCATGGCGTTGGTGGAGAGCTTCCAGCCATACCAGAATTAAAGCGTTTAATAAGTCAGTTTGAGTGTGATGCTAATGAAAGGCTTACGAAAAAGGGCAGTGAAGATTTGTATAAACTTTTCCCAGGCATTAAGGGCCATGTCGTTTGGTCTTCGTCAGTCAGTTCTTATAATTCTGACTACGCCTATGACTTGGATGATAGGTATCGCGCTATCAGCGTCGACGGCCGCAGCAGCAATAGTGGCTCCGTCCTTTGTGTCATGCGCCGTTGAGCGTGGGAAGTTGATTTGATTATTGTGATTATTGGTAGTGCAAGAAAAACCGTGTCCGGATAGTTTTTAATGCATCAAGGTATTTCTCGGTATTTCTTGGTATTTCTTGATTGAGTCAACAGGCCTATAGAGTGACCCGCTCCAGTGTCACATGCATTTACATTTTCGTTCTTTTAAAAGCTTCTTTTCTTTTTCGATTACCTTTCGATAAGGTTTATAGACTTCTGAGGGAAGAAGCAAATCTACTTTAAATGGAAGAACACTGTCTTCTAAAAGGTTTCTAATTGTTTGTTGGTATTTTTTTTGAAAAGAAGGATTTACTTCTAGTAGGAGATCAATGTCACTGTACTTTTTATAGTCCCCTCTTGCCCTAGAGCCAAAAATCCAAACTTTAAAAGTATGATTTTTTTTAATAGAGGAATTAATAATTTTTAAAAGTAAAGACTTTTGTATCTGCGTCAGCCCGAAGGAATTTTTTTTTAACATACGGTTTATTTCACTTCTTTTACTAACCGCTGGATGAGCTTTTCGCACTCCGGAAGAAATGCTTTGGATTTTTCAAAAACTTCTTGGGCTGTTTTTTCTTCGTAGGTGTGAGTGCTTTCATTTCTAGCGTCTAGAAAAGCCATCCACATTTCCCCATCTGTAATCCAGCCCTGTTGCAGTAAATCTCTAATCACTGTTTTTGGAGATTGAGACTCAATTCCGTTTAAATGCAAAACCTTTTTTGCCGTTTTCCATGCCAACTCAAATGTATACTCAAATCGCTGGATGGCTCCATCTCGTTCACGGTCGTTGAGAGGGGGTGGTTCAATAGCATTTTTTAAAGACTTCAAAGCATTATGAATAGCTGAAAAATCTAATTTTTTATTTTTAGACATTTTAGATTTTTACTATACCGCGAAATACATGGGTGTCATAGATTATTCATACTTAAATATAATTTTGAGTATGGATCTTTAACTAACACCCACAGTCAAGCCAATCAAGGTCTGGGCTAGGCTGTGGGTATTAGTTAAAGATTTAATTTATGATCGATCAAATCACTCTTCTTGTATTGAAAACTAGTTTGTGCTAGCAGTGTTGAAAGGATTTTTTATGAAACAGTTTTTGATTTCAGTTTTCTGCTTTCTGTCTTTTTATGGAGTCATCTCTAACAGATTGGCTTTAGGTGGTGACAGGTTGACCGCCTCCTATTACTACGGCTATGTAAATGTTTTCTCGCCTGATGGTTCAAAACCTCTTGGGAAAACTGTGTCATTAGTAAAACGTATCATCAACCAGAAAGAGAAAAGAATTATTGAGGCTGTTTTACAGCCATCAAGAAATCCCAATCAAAAACCAAAAGATATTGTGACAACATTAACTTGATTTGGAATCGCTGCTTGCACTAGAAAGATTTTTACAAGATTACAGAGGCGCATTTTTACTGATTTCACATGATCGCGAATTTCTCAGGCGCACGACGGATCATATTTTAGAAATAGAATCAGGCAGTATAATAAAATTTAACGGTTCACTAGATGATTATTTTGTACAAAAGGATCTTTTAAAAACACAGCTTGCAGCACGTGCCCTATCGGTTGAAGAAAAAAGAAGAGAAATTCTCGATTTTGTTGCTAGATTTGGAGCCAAAGCATCAAAAGCTGCACAGGCTCAATCACGTCTCAAGAGTTTGGATCGCCTAGAAAAAATTGAAATAAAAACTGCACCAAAAACTGCAGTAATTCGTTTGCCGGAGCCAACACGTACTGGAAAGCTCGTAGCCACTCTCAGTGAAATAAATCTTGGATATGGAGAAACCGTGGTTTTACAAGATGTCACTTTAGCTTTGGAGCGCGGTAATCATTTGGCAGTTGTTGGAGTGAATGGTGCTGGAAAATCTACTCTCCTGAAGGCATTAGCAGGCAAACTTAAGCCACTGAAAGGAGAAATCAAATACGGTTATCAGGTTTCAGTTGGATATTATGCCCAGCATGTTTCAGAGGAGCTTAATCCCGAAAAAACTGTTTTTCAGGAAATGGGAGCCAAGGCACATCCCGACATCACTCAGCAGCAGATTTTGAACCTTGCTGGCTCTCTCCTTTTTTCTGGAGATGAAGTAAAAAAACCTGTGTCTATTCTTTCTGGAGGTGAAAAATCTCGTGTTGCATTAGGGCAAATACTTTTACAAAAAGCGCCTCTTCTTGTATTGGACGAACCCACGAACCATCTAGATTTTCAAACAGTCGAAGTTTTAACTCAAGCTTTAGCTAAATACACTGGCACGGTTGTTGTGGTCAGTCATGATCGAAGCTTTATTGGTCGTATTGGAAATAAAATTTTAGAAATTCATGATGGCCGAGTGGATCATTATTGGGGATCTTATGATGAATATGTCTGGAGTTGTCAAAAGGGAATGTTTGCTACCCGCAATCTAGTTTGCAGAGAAGACGAGAGGCCAGAAAAAAAGGCCGACTTTAAAAAAGTTAATGTAAAAGAAGAAAAAAAAATAATTGAAAAGGCATTAAGAAAAGCAGAACGAGAACGATTTGAGTTAGAAGATAAACTGGGTTGGCAACAAACTAGAATGCGATTTTTGAATGAAAAATTAACACATAATCCAAATCATCTTGAAATTAAAAACTGGATAACAGAATTAGGAACACTACAGAAGGAACTTGAGACAACCGAAAGACAGTGGATTATTATGGTTGAAAAAATAGAAAAGTTGGAAAAGAAAAAGTAAGCTTTATGTGCTAAAATCACTTTGTGCATATTCCTATTCTATTGAACACAATCTGTGATTATCTTATTGAACGGTTTTATCAAGCAGATCAGCCAAGCTGGCTTGTGGATTGCACTTTAGGGGGCGCAGGACATACGAAGGCGTTTTTAAAAAAATTTACTGAAGACCCAAGGCTACAAAAACATAAAGTTTTAGCACTAGATCAAGATCCACAAGTCATACAATCAGCACAGGAAAACTTTGAACATGAAATTTTAGATGGGAAATTGGAACTTCAGTGTACAAAATTTAGCTCATTAAGTGACATAGCAAAAGGACGTTTAGTTTTAGGGGTTTTAGCGGATCTTGGTTTTTCGAGTGATCAGATCGAAAATCCACAAAGAGGGTTTAGTTTTTTAAGAGAAGGTCCACTTGATATGCGTTTTAACCCAACCGTAGGAGTGAGCTGTGAAGCATTTTTAAAATTTGTTTCTGAAAAAAAACTAGTAGAAATTTTTAGTCTCTATGGAGAAGAAAGATTTTCAAAGCGCATTGCTGCAAATATTATAAATGCCAGATCACAGGGAGAGTTAAAAACCACAACTCAGTTAGCCAATGTGATTTTATACTCTGTGCCGGCGAGATTTAGATACCACAAAACTCATCCTGCAACGCGGTGCTTTCAGGCCCTAAGGGTTTATTTAAACGAAGAACTTCAAGAACTCGATCAGCTTTTAAACAATGGTATACTTTGTTTAGAAGAGGGGGGACGAGTGGCTGTTCTTAGCTTTCATTCACTCGAAGACAGAATGGTTAAACAAACGTTTAAAAATCCACAGCTTGGCTTAAAAGTGTTGACTAAAAAAGCAATTATTGCGTCTATAGACGAAATCAATAACAATCCTAGAGCACGCAGTGCAAAACTTAGAGTTGCAGAACGTCAGATCAAGGATATTGTGCCAGGAGGTATGTTATAATGCAACGTTGGTTCCCGGTTTGGATATTTCCAGTATTAATTGTTTTTTCCGTAATGACCGTTTGGATTAGGTTAGCTATTGTTAGGACCACGTATGCAATTGATCAAAATGGAAAACTTATTCGTAATCTTCAGCAAGAAAAAGAACAAAAAAATTTATTAGTAGCGGGGCTGAAATCTCCACGAAGACTCGAAGTTCTTGCAAAAAGTAAATTTGGTCTCACACAACCAAAATCAGAACAGGTGGTTTATCTCAAGTGAGTAAGCTTGTAATAGATCCTTTAAAAAATAGAGTTACCAGTGTCATGTTGCTTTGCATTTTGATTGCTTGTTTTATTTTAGGAAGAGCAATTTATTTGCAATTAATTCGGGATATCAGAATTGAAAGTTTAGCCAAAAGACAGTTTCAATCAAAAGTACTTATTCGCCCTCGCCGTGGATCTATATTAGATAGAAACTCAGAACCATTAGCAATCAATATTGAAACTCAAAGCCTGGCAGCAAGCCCATTAACAATAAATAACAAAAAATCTATTTCTCATTTACTTGCCAGGATAACAGAAGTTCCTCATGAGAAAATATTTGAAAAACTAAGAGAAAAAAAAGAATTTGCATGGATAAAGCGGCACTTAACTGATTATGAGTTGAGCAAGCTAAAAAGAGGGCGTCTAATGGATGCTTCTGGAAACCTAGTTAATGGTCTTTGGTTGGTTCGAGAAAGTAAACGCATTTATCCACATGGGGAATTAGCTTCGCACGTTTTAGGTGATGTCAATGTTGACTCTGAGGGTTTAGAAGGAATTGAATTGCTTGAAAATGAAAAGCTTCAGGGAAAAACTGCATCTGTAAACGCCATCAAAGACGCATTAGGTAGGCCTACTTTCTTTGATATTACACAGGCTGATTATTTAAAAGAAGGCGAAAGTATAATTTTGACTATTGACTCTTCCTTACAGTTTGCAGCAGAAAATGAGTTGCGAAAAGCAGTGATTAGAACAAGCTCTAGTGCCGGAGCTGTGATAATTATGAATGCAGTTTCAGGAGAGATTTTAGCTCTAGCAAATGAACCTACTTTTAACCCAAATGATAAAAATATAGCTTCATCTAAAAGGAGAAATCGTGCAATTACTGATGGATTTGAGCCAGGATCAATATTAAAGCCAGTTATTTTAGCTGGTGCGTTATCTTCGGGTATGAAGTTAACAGATCTGGTATGGGGAGAAAAAGGGACATTTTATATTCAAGGAAAGCAAATTACAGAGGCGGAAAAACATGAACAATTTGAATGGCTTAGCCTTAAAAAACTCATTCAAGTTTCCAGTAATATTGGTGCTGCAAAAGTTGCACTAAAACTTGGGCAAGATAAAGTTTTTAGTACGCTCAAGCTTTTTGGTTTTGGGAGTCGTACGGGAGTGGATTTTCCAGGTGAGATAGTGGGAAAGATTCCTGCGCGAAAGACTTGGCAGCCTTTAACATTAGCAACTATAGGATTTGGACAAGGAGTTTTAGTAACTCCAATACAAATGATGAGAGCTTATGCTGTGTTTTCTAATGGAGGATGGTTAGTTAAGCCTAAGCTTATTAAAAATCAGGTTTCATCAGAAGTTGCTAAGCAAATTATTTCGCAAAAAGTAGTTGATTCGGTCAATGAAGCTTTAAAAAGTACGACTTTAGAAAATGGAACTGCGGTAAAAGCAAAACTTGAAGGTTATGAAATTGCTGGAAAAACTGGGACTGCACAAGTTGTGGATTCGGAAACAGGGAAATATTCTAGCTCGCGTTATATAGCTTCTTTTGTTGGGTATCCTCTTGGTGTAGAGCCTAAAGTTGTTATTTTTGTATTATTGGATAGCCCAAAGGGTGTGTATTATGCCTCAGAAACGGCTGCACCTTTGTTTAGGGATGTTTTAAGTGCCGTGGCCACTCGCTACAGTTTGCCTTCGAAAGAGACGAATGCGCCTGTGTTAGTTACAAAAAAAGAAGAAAATAGTTCTGAAGATAATTTTAGCCAGGTTAAAAGAAATTTTGCAAAAAACGAGCTACAACAATTCCAAGAGTCAGATAGCGCATTAGAATGGATTAGTACTGCGGAGAACGGAAATTTTATTTGGAGAATGCCTGAGCTAGAACAGATGACGTTGAGAGAGGCGTTACGCATTTTAAACGGTCATTCGTTTGACCTCGAAGTACATGGCACAGGTTTAGTAAAATCACATTTACCAAAACCAGGAGAGCAGATAGCGGAGAACGGGAAAATCAAATTGTTTTTAGAAGTGCCATTATAATGGCACATTTTTATGCTTATCTCAAAAGCGCATGTGAGGTGGAGTATTACTATGAATTAGTTTTGGGATATTTTTAAAATAATTTTGTGAGCGAAGGCCTTGGGGGAGCTGGACGCGACCCGGCCATGGATGGCCAAGGGGGCCCCAGAGGCAGGATGCCGCGCCTCAGAGAATAAAATTATTTTAAAAATATCCCAAAACTAATTTAACTAAAACCACCTCACATGCGCTTTTGAGATAAGCATGTGCATTTTTACTTGACTCATGCAAATCATTGCCAGTATATTGCCAGTACAATAGCAGTGTAGTGATACGACACAGTATTTTCTGGAAGGAGGTGATTAACAATGCCAGGTATTTATCTTAGAGAAGGAGATTCTTTTGAAGCAGCCATAAAGAAATTTAAAAAACAATGCGAAAAAGCTGGCATCCTTTCTGAAATTCGTAAACGTGAGTCTTACGAAAAACCCTCTGTAAAGAAAAAGAAGAAAGCTCAAGCCGCCAGAAAAAGACTGACAAAGAAACAAAGACCATTTAAATTCTCTTCATATTGATCATATGTAATGATCAAATATAATGATCATATGTAATGATCAAATATAACGACCAAGCATGCTAAGAGGAATATTTAATTTATGTCTACTCTAAAAGACAAGCTTTCAGAAACAATGAAAGCATCGCTTAGGGCTCAAGAGAAAAATATGCTTGCGTTTGCTAGAAATCTGCACGCAGCTATACGTAAAAAAGAAATTGACGATAAAGTCATGCTTGATGACCAGGGTGTACAGAAAATAGCTCAATCTCTAATTAAGCAGCGTCAAGACTCTATTGAACAATTTAAAGCTGGAAATAGAGCCGATTTAGTCGAAAAAGAAGAAGCCGAACTCAAATTTTTACAAGGCTTTATTCCAGCACAACTAGGTGAGGTTGAGGTCAAAGCTATGATTGACCAGGCCATTAGCGAATCTGGAGCCATATCTGCTAAAGACATGGGCAAAGTCATGAAAATTTTGATGCCGAAAATTCAAGGACGCGCTGATGGAAAATGGGTTAATCAATATATTAAAGAAAAACTTGGGGGAACTGCTTAACTAAAACCACCTAGACTTACTCTCAACGGGTACCACAAAATAAAGAAACAATTCTGTTATGACAATAAGTAAAATTGCACCAGATTTACTACAAAAGATAAAAAGCACAGTTAATCTGATTGAAATTATCGGAGAACATATTGTACTAAAAAAGGCAGGTTCTCAGCATGTAGGGCTTTGTCCTTTTCATTCTGAGCGGACACCATCCTTTTCTGTTAGCGAGCAAAAACAGCTTTATCACTGTTATGGCTGTAAACGTGGTGGGGATCTTATTACATTTGTAATGGATATTTTTAGCTTAAGTTTTCCTGAAGCTATCGAAGAATTAGCTTCCCGCACACATATTGAACTCCCAAAAGAGTTTTTTCAGGATCAAAGACATCAAAATCCAATGCAGAGCGAAAGACTTTCGCTTTTTTATAAACTAAATCGCTTTGTAGCAGCATTTTACCACCAAACACTAAAAGATCACTCAAACATAGAAAATTATATTCTATCGCGTGGAGTAAATCCTCAAGAGATAAAAAATTTTTACTTAGGTTTTGCCACTTCAGATTGGGATAATTTAGCAAAACATTTAGAGTCTAAAAAAGCGCCACTCGGTCCGGCTTTAGAGCTAGGACTTATACGACCTTCACAAAAGCAAGAAGGAGGATATTATGATCTATTCCGAAATAGAGTCATGTTTCCACTTTTAAATTCTAGAGGAAAAATTTCGGGTTTTGGAGGTAGAATCATAGATACCAAAGACAATCCAAAATATTTAAACTCTAATGATTCTATTATATTTCAAAAAAGCAAACTTGCTTATGGCCTCTTTCAAGCTCAAAAACATATACGCGATTTGGACACTGTTATAATTGTAGAGGGCTATTTTGATGTGCTTGCAATGCATAGCGCCGGATTTCACAACGTAATTGCAAGCTGCGGAACAAGTCTGACCGAAGAACATCTAAAACTATTAAGAAAACTAGCATCTAAAATCATATTACTCTTTGATGGCGATCAGGCTGGAAAAGATGCCATGGAGCGCTCCATGGTACTAGGACTCAAGCAAGGCCTCGTGCTTTATGGAACGGCTTTACCAGATGTCATGGATCCAGATGAGATCTTATTTGATCAAACAACTGGCCAAAAAAAGGATGGCGGCAATGATCAAATGAAAGAAATCATTGCTCAATCCTTTCCTCTGCTTGATAATAATATCGAAAATGAGATCAAAAGATCACACAAAAACCTTGAAGAAAAGACTATAGCCACTAAAAAAATTGCAGAATGGCTAGCCTTTTTTCAAGATCCAATTGGAAGAGAAATTAGGATGCAAAAAGTGAGCCAAGAACTAGGTATTCAAAAAGAATTATTAGGTCTAAAGCCCATTTTGTCAAAACAAGACAAAAAACCTTCACTTAAATATAAAAATACCTCACCAAAAGCTATTAGTGCTAGAGATAAAATCTTGCTATGCGCTGTTTTACAAGATGAAGCCATTATATCGTTATTATTAGAGCACAAAAAAAAGCTGCCAGAGAGGGCTGAACTCATAGAACTTTTCGAAAATCACGAAATACGTGAGTTTTTTAAGACTTTTTTTGATAAACCTGAAAATTTTTCACTTCTTAGGCAAATTCCGGACCAGTTTTTGCATGCAAATTTATCTAGTGAATTTTGCTCACTGCTAACTGAGGCTTTACTTTCTCAATCTCAGAAGTTTAATATAGAAGAGATTAAATTAGCTTTAGAGATGAGCAGTATTCAGATATGGCAACGGTTTTCGCTGAAATTAAAAGATGAGTTAACTATAGCAGAACTAGAAAAGGACCATGTTTTGCAAATGAAAATTTTAAAAGAATACCTTGACGTACAAAAGAA
>JACRAO010000066.1 GCA_016213345.1 Bdellovibrio sp.
AAAAATATCGGGCAGTTAGAATTTAGAGCTTCGAAATCTGTATCCGAAACATAGCAAACTCGCTCCAAAGTCAGTACAACTTTGAGCCTCCGTCCCTTGAAATCTTGAAATCCTCAAGATTTAATTATCTAATTTCTGGGACTGACCAACCCTGATCTTTGTCAAATTTAATGTAAATATCTCTATATTCACTGAAGAAAACCTTATCTCCAAATGTATTTTTGAAGCGTCCCTTGAATTTTACAAAAACTGATTTTGATTTTGCACTTTGTTCTAATCTACCACTAATAGATAATGTTGTTTCGAATTTTTGGGGAGAACTATAGGCTAAACACCCCGGAGGATTGGTTTCTATTTCATCAGTATTATAATCAGTAGCTCTCAGCGAAACTATTATTTCTTCCAAATAGTTGAGGCTACCGAAATCGAAATTACCCTGTTTACTTTCAATTAACAGAATTACTCCATTCCCGGGGCAGTTATTTCCCTCAAAAGTTCCCTTAACCTTAATTGTCATTTTGTTTTTCATGGGATCGGTAGGATTAACTACAGTATTAAGAACGCTTACTTCATCGATTGAATAAAAAGGATCATCTGCAAGGCTGTGAATTTGGCTATTGATTTTAACTACTTCCCCCTCTGCAAAGAGATTAAGGGGAAAAATAAGAGCTACTAATATACAAGGAATTAAAAATAATTTTTTCACAAATGCTCCATTTTTTAATAGTTATAAATTCATTACCTCGTTACCTCCTGATTCTAAAGTAAAGAACTGTACGGCCCATATTGCCAAAATCTATAATGCTCTCATAAACTACCTTATGGCCTACTGTTATCTCGACTTTAACTTTTTGAGTGGAAAGTTTGCAAATCTTTTTACCAATGTGGATACTACTAAGCTCATCACCAGATGATATTTCTGGTCCTATTTGATATATCTTCTTGATAAACGAATCGTCAGAGAAATATCCCTTTTCTCTATAAATCCCAAAAGAAATATCATAATTATATAATACTGAGCTCCAAGTGTAAGCATAAGCATCATCAGATTTGTCAGTTCCACTTATTACACTTAGTTTAATTTCAAGAGAAGATGTTTGATATTGATAAGGTATCCTCAATATATTGAAATAGTTACCATACCCATCTACTACCACATTACTCTCATTACTAACATTTTTATATATTAGATCCCTTACTTTATATTCATCTATATTTTCTTCAGCAAACAAATAGCCAATCAATTCTCTAATGCCATCAGAATTTTTTATGCTGAGGTTTTCTCGGCCTGCTTTATATAGAGCTTCATGTATCCAGAAAGCGGATTTGTCTGTATTTCCTAAGTGCTCATAAATGGATTGATCAATGATAAGTTCATGATGCCTATCGCTCCAGATATCGCGCCAGATAGCAAGGTATTCAATCTTGCATGCGGGATTAGTAATAGATAATTTTAGATTGTAATCTTGAGGATCTGGAAGTCCAAATTGGGTGTGACTTCGAAACTCTTTGATCCT
>JACRAO010000068.1 GCA_016213345.1 Bdellovibrio sp.
AACTGGCTTGTCATTAAGTAAAACTGTGCAACAACCACAATCTCCTTGATCACAACCATTTTTAGTGCCGGTAAGATTTAGCTCTTCGCGTAAAAATTCAAGGAGTGTGGTTTTAGGTAAAATTAATCTTTGATGGAGTACTCCATTAACTGTGACAGTTAAACTAGTTTTTTCTAGCAAATTAAACCCCCTCAATAAGAGTTGCTATACCCTGTCCGTGCCCGATACACATACTGACTATTCCCAAGCGTGCACTTTTCCGTTCTAAAATATTAATTAACGCTGTAACAAGCCTAGTGCCAGTACAACCCAAGGGATGCCCAAGCGCAATTGCGCCTCCACATAAATTGACCTTATCTTCTGGTATTTTTAGTTCTCTAACACAAGCAATTGCCTGTGCAGCAAATGCTTCATTTAACTCAAAAAAATCTATATCTTCTATTTTCAGATTATTTCTAGATAAAAGTTTTTTTATAGCTGGAACCGGCCCCATTCCCATAAGACATGGATCTACTCCAACAACACAAAAATCTAATACACGAGCCCTTTTGCGAAATCCATACTTTTGACAAGCATGCTCTGAAGCCATAAGCACTAGGCTTGCTCCATCGCTTATTGGGGAACTATTGCCTGCCGTTACTGTGCCATTTTCTTTAAACACGGCCTTAAGCTTACTTAATGCATCGTAAGTAGAATCTGGACGCGGTATTTGATCCGTTTCGAAAACACCATCTGTGGTATGAATTGGTAAAATTTCATTTTTAAAAAAACCTGCCTTTTGAGCAGCTACTGCTCTTTGATGACTTAGGACCGCAAATTCATCTTGATCTTTTCTTGAAATTCCATAAACCTCTGCTACTTTTTCTGCCGTTAATCCCATATTATTAAATGGAAACTCATAGCGGTTCAACAATTCTTTGTGATAATCAATAGCAGCCGCCATTGGAACGTGCGTCATGTGTTCTACGCCGCCTACCAGCAAAACATCCGCTTGTTTGTGAT
>JACRAO010000072.1 GCA_016213345.1 Bdellovibrio sp.
TGGAGATTTGCTGTTAGATTTAGAAAAACGTAAACCATTAAAAATTGTTCATTATCGTTTAATACCAGTTCCCACAACGGGAGACCAAGATCCAGAAATAGTAAAACTTGTGCTGCAGGCTCGCGCAACTTTAGAAGACAAATACGGAAAGAACTGGTTTTATGAGCCTTTAATTTATTCAGACATACCGTTAGAGCGACCACTTAGTCATGCAACAAGGTGGGGAGATATTTATGCAGATGCCATAAAAGAAGCAATTTATGCAGATGTTTCGATAGACGTTGGTGAGTTTTTTGGAGGTACTAGGCCAGCAGGTATTGTGACAAGAGAAACTTTGTTTCAGTTTTACCCAAGAGTGTTTGATGTGTACAAACCATATGGGTGGACTATTTGGGAAATACAAACGGCAGGATCTCTCTTAAAATGGATTTTAGACACATTACTAAAAAATGGAACTTTTATGAATACTTCTGGGGTTCAATACAATGTGGTAAACAATAATAACTCCGTTCTTGCTGAGAATGTGCGAGTAAATGGATATTTTTTAGATCCCAATAAAACATATAGAATTGCTGTAAGCGAAGGTATTGGTAGAGGTTCAAGTGAAGCTGGCTTTATTTTAAAAAGGACTTTTCGACCAAAAGACAGTGGGATTTCTATTTGGCACGCTGTAGAAGAGAAGCTAAAGAAAATAGGACCTGTTGTTTATTAGATTTGCTATTTTAAGATACTTGTTATATAGAGTTGGTCTGTAATTCAAAATTTACTGATAACGCATAGGGGGGAGAGAGGCTTAAAATGAATGCGCTTTCCAACCCCTATGTTTTTCTTAGAAAATATGCAGTACTATCTCTAGTTTTTTTATTTATTTTTACTGCTCAAGGTTCTTTTGCTAAAGATCAAAATCTAATTCGTTCAGATTATCGCGAAGGCGAAATTACAGAACTTTGTAAACAATCAATAGAAAAAGTTAATTCTGCATTAGAATCAATAGTTGCTACACAAACTGCACAACGAAATATTCAAAACACCCTTTTAGCATTTGAAAATGCTTTGTCCATATTTATGGATGAAACCAATCTATTGACGTTTATGGCCTATGTTCATCTTAATGAGAAATTAAGGGATGAGGGTACAAATTGTGAAGAAGAGGTTGAAAAAACAAAGGTAAAAATATTTTCCAGAAATGATCTTTACTTGGCCTTAGACTTTCAGAAACCCACACAAGAAAATGAAATAACCTTGCGAACAGAGACTCTAAAAACGTTTGTTAAGAACGGAGCACATTTAGAAGCTGTCGCAAGAGAAAAATACAATAATTTGATGCAAGAATTAGTAAAGCTTGAATTAGATTTTGAAAAAAATTTAAGAGAAGACAAAACAGTACTTAGTTTTACTTTAGATGAGTTTGAAGGGATATCCCAAGAATTAATTAAATCTTTTGGTGAACCACAAGACGGAAAGTATTCTGTTAAGGCAAATGAACCAAATTATGTACAGTTCCTCGAAAATGCTAAAAACGAAGAAACAAGGAAAAAAATGTACTTGGCGTTTTTAAATCGTGCCGCAGAACAAAATACAGACTTACTCCAAAGGGCACTAAAATTAAGACATGGGCTGGCAAAGCTTTTAGGTTTCAAGAATTGGGCAGATTTTAAAATAAATGATCGTATGGCTAAAAATGCACAGGTAGTAGAAAATTTTTTAGACGGTTTAAGAAAAAAGTTTCAGCCCAAAATAAAAGCAGAATTAGAAGAATTAAGACAATATAAGAAATTACAGACAGGTAGTAATGTCGAGTTACAAGCTTGGGATATTTTTTATTTTAGTAATCAAGTTAAAAAAGAAAAATTTAAATTAGATGAAGAAAAAGTGCGCGAGTATTTTCCATCGGATTTGGTTTTAAAGGGAATGTTTCAGGTTTATTCCATTCTTTTGAGTGTTAATTTTACTGAAGTAAAAGAAGACTCATCTTGGGCACCTAATGTAAAACTTTATAAAATTACTGATGCACAAAATGGCAAGGAAATAGCTCATTTTTATTTAGATATGGACCCAAGAGATGGAAAGTATGACCATTTTGCGGCATTTACAGTGATCTCTGGTGCATCAACACAAAATGGATATCAAGAGCCTGTTTCTGTTATTGTTGGTAATTTCAATCCCCCAGCAGATGGTAAACCGTCATTATTAAGCCATGATGAGGTAGAAACTATGTTTCATGAGTTTGGCCACATTATGCATCAAACTCTAACAAAAGCACCTTTCGCTAGTCTGTCGGGTACTTCGGTAAAAACCGATTTTGTCGAAGCTCCTTCTCAAATGTTAGAAGAATGGGTTTGGAACAAAGATATTTTGCGTACACTTTCAGGACATTACAAAAATAATGACGAAAAACTTCCTGAAGAAGTGCTTAAGACTATGATGGATCTTAGGAAATATGATTATGGAAAATCTTACACTAAACAAGTACTTTATGCTATGTTTGATTTATCAATCCATTCTTCTTCAGAACCAGTTTTAGACGTGACAACATTCTATAATGATCTCCATGGGCAAGTGATGGGATTTAAGGCCGCTCAAGGCAATCACTTTCCTGCTACTTTTGGACATCTTATGAGTGGGTACGAAGCAGGTTATTATGGTTACCTCTGGTCAGAAGCGTATGCTGCAGATATGTTTACCCGTTTTGAACACGATGGGCTTCTTAATACACAAGTAGGAATGAATTATAGACGTATAATTTTAGAGCGAGGTGGCATGCAAGATCCATTTGTTTTATTAAAGGAGTTCTTAGGTAGAGAGCCAAATTCAGAAGCGTTTTATAAAAAATTAGGCCTCACCCTAAAATAAGCCTAAGCTGCTCTTCTGAATTCATGTGCTCTAAGGCCGTGACGTCGTAAGAGGCGTAAGAAGTTGCTGCGATCCAATTTTGCTTCTCGTGCAGCAGAAGATACATTACCTTGGTGTCTATCAAGTGCAGCGGCTAAGTAGTCTTTTTCGAAATGGCTGTTCCATTTTTTCTTAAGCTGCATGTAACTTATATACCCCAAGCTTTCTGGAGCGGCATTTGGAGAAATGACTAGTTCTAGTGTTTTTTCGCCATTAGTGGGTGAATCTAGCAGGGCTTCTTGCGCGTGAAAGCTTATTGCTTCAGCAAGAGAAATTGGGCTATTGGCATTTGATATTAATGCAATGCGTTCCATTAAGTGTATTAGCTCGTGTGCATTTCCTGGCCATGAGTAATCTATCAGAAATCTCTCAAGATCTTCTGAAAATCCGGGAAATGTTTTTCCTCTTAGTCTGAAAGCTTTTTCTACAAAAAAGTGGGCCATATTCAATATGTCGTCTTTGCGTTGTCTTAAAGACGGAAGTGCAATAGTAATTTCGCTAATTTTTTGATGTAAATCTTCTCTAAAATAACCTAATTTTACTTTGTCATTACAGTCAAAATCTCCACCAAATATTAATCTCACATTGGCATTATGATTGACAGAACTGTTCGTTGGTACAAAGCTTTTTTCTAAAATAAATCTAAGAAGTTTTGACTGCAAATCGCGGCTTAGTGAGCTTATATCGTCTAAGAAAACAGTTCCATGTTCTGCAAGGTCAAAAATGCCATAGGTTTGAGTATTGCCAAAAAGTTCATTTTCTAATTCTGTATCAGTGTATGAAGCACAGTGTATATGAAACCATGGCTCTTTTCCTCTTCGTGAGCTTGCACAAATAATTCTCGCAATGCCTTCTCTTTCTGTTCCTTTTTCTCCTAAAATTAGTATGTTTGATTTTTCTTCGTCTCCTCGCATGGCTTCTTTACGCAATTGGGATATTGCTTCGTTTACAGAGTGCATGGAAGCAGATTTTGAAAAATAACGAAACTGATCTTCGGCTTTTCCTTCAAGTCTTTCTAGTCTTTTTTCTAATTTTTGTAGATATTCATCAGATTCTTCATTGGACGAATTGGTTAACATTTCTGGTCTGATCATGGATTTCTCCTAGGTATTATTAATGGTTTAAAACAAACTCTATAGTTCTTTTCGGACACAAGCGGAAAAAATAAAGGACACACATATAATTAGATCAGTTTTTTTGCCATGTGTCAAAAAAGATACTAATATTAAATTATAATAGTTTAATTATTTTTTTAGTCTGGAACTGTCTATCAAATTAACACTATAGACAATAAATTAGAGACAAAAGAAGAAGAGATTTACAGGCGGTTTGGAGAACCGAATTAAATTTCTTATGGTTCTTTGTAGGTATAGTTTTGTTGTCTAAAATTTCTAAGTGTCCATTTCTTATTGTCTCTTTTTACCACATAATTTGGCATAAGAGGGATTTTCCCGCCTCCGCCTGGTGCGTCTACTACATAATGAGGTACTGCCATTCCGCTGGTCCATCCTCTTAAATTTTCAATAATATTAATCCCAACCTCAATTGGGGTTCTAAAATGACTAATACCTTGTGACATATCACATTGAAAAATATAATACGGTCTCACACGCATCATAAGAAGTTTATGGTTTAGCATTTTTACTGTTTTTGGATCATCGTTAATGCCTTTTAGTAAAACCATCTGATTATTAATGACACAACCAGCATCTGCTAGTTTAGCGCACGCATCAAATGACTCTTTTGTGCATTCTTTTGGATGATTAAAGTGTGTGTGAATAAAAACAGGGTGATATTTTTTTACCATGTTGACAAATGCATCTGTAATCCTTTGTGGCAAAGTCACCAAATTTCGAGTACCCAGTCTAAACACCTCAATATGATCCATTGCTCTTAGGCGGGATAAAATATATTCAAGTCTTTCATCAGAATTGGATAGTGGGTCTCCCCCAGAAATCACAACGTCACGAATTTCCTTGTGAGATTCAATATAAGCTAAGCCATCTTCTAGTTGCTTTTGAGCTGTTGCACTCGAAGGATCTGAAACTTTGCGCTTCCTTGTACAGTGTCTACAGTAAACTGGACAGTTATGAGTTGTATAAAATAATACGCGATCAGGATATCGGTGTGTTACACCTGGTACTGGCATATCTCGTTCCTCTGCCAAAGGATCTTCATATTCTTCGGGTAAAATATGAAGTTCTCCCATTTTAGGGACCGATTGGAGTCGTATGGGACAATTGGGGTCGTCTTTATCAATCAAAGAAGCATAATAAGGAGTTATGCCCATATTGAACATTTCATGAGATTTGGCAAAAGCAGTGCGTTCTTCCTCGGTGACAGTAATAACTTTTTCTAATTGTTCCATTGATTTAATTCTTTTTTGTTGTTGCCAAATCCAGTTGTCCCAATCTTTTGCGTCACAATCTCTCCAGATTGTAGGCTTATTGTAGCTAATAAATCTGTCTCTAACGTTATTTTTTGTTACTATTTCATAAGACATAATAAAAACCTCATTTAACCAGATGCGTCACTAAAAAATAATGCTTCGCAATATAGTTTATTTTTAAAAAACTTCTCTTCTTTTTTAATAACACCTAGTTCATCTTGTGAACAACCCCAAAGTAGGTGTAGTTTTAATATATTATGCTATCACATCTTTTTTTAGGAATGTCTTTAGTTGGTGCAGAGTGGGTTCTTTATATACTAATAATTTTATCTGTTATTTCTGTTGCCATTATGTTTGAGAGGACGTTTTTTTATAAAGCTGCATCTAGAAACGTGAATGTGATCAATGACATTAAAACCGCCATAACTCAAAGCAAATTACCAGATAGGTTGGATAATGCGCTTAAGGTTATTAAAGTACATACTAAGTCTAAACAATATGAACAAAACATGGGATTACACGTAAGCTTTGTATTATTAAATTTTATTAAAGACAAAAGTTACTAAGTCGAAGTTTTAAACCAAATAGCCCAAGATGCTATGATACAAACAAAAATTCTCTGGGATAAAAATTTGGCGATATTAGCTACCATAGGAAACAATGCGCCTTTTGTCGGCTTATTTGGAACTGTATTGGGGATTATTAGAGCGTTTCATGATTTATCACAGCAAGTGGGTACTGGGGTACAGACAGTGACCGCGGGAGTTGCTGAA
>JACRAO010000071.1 GCA_016213345.1 Bdellovibrio sp.
GGGATTGAAAACAGGCTTAAGCAAGAAATTCCTGAAATTCAAGAAGTCGTGTCAGTATAAACTCATATGGGATAAATATACTATGTACAAAAATCATAAAGTAATAGTTATCGCACCTTGTTATAACGAAGAGCTTAAGATCAGCGAAGTAGTAGAGCGCATTAATAGCATGCGCGAGCATGTGGTAGACGAAGTTTTGGTAGTGGATGATGGTTCGACAGATTCTTCAGCTAGAGTGTCAAAAGACAAAGGGGCAAGTGTTATTTCCATGGGACGGGTTGCGGGAGTTGGTGCGGCAATTAGGGCGGGATTTAGGTTTGCCTTAGAAAAAAAATATGATCTCATTGTAGTAATTGCAGGAAACAATAAAGACGAACCCAATGAAATTCCTGATTTACTTAAGCCTATCGTGCATGAAGGTTATGATTTTGTACAAGGCTCGCGTTATTTAAAACATAATGCAACTTTGACGACTTCGCAAAATATGGCCAACATGCCATGGTATCGCAAAGTAGCTACTAGGCTGCATCCTTTTTTATTTTCTCTCTTATCTGGCAAAAAGGTTACTGAGAGCACAAATGGGTTTCGTGCAATTAGAGCCAGTGTATTAAAAGACGACCTCATACGACTAGAGCAGGCGTGGTTAGATCAGTATGAGCTAGAGCCTTATTTGTATTTTAAGGTTGTTCGTTTAGGGTATAAAACTACTGAGGTTCCGTGTACTAAGGTTTATCCAGCAAAAGATTTCGCAAAAAAGCATGGATATACAAAAATGAAACCTTTTGTGAGTTGGTGGTCTATTTTGAGGCCTTTGATTTTATTGCGATTAGGATTAAAATTTTAGATTTTAACGCGCAGCTTTTATACGAACCTGAAAAGGGGCCGCACTTCCCTCTACCCAGATTGCAAAAAGTCTAGAGTTAAAGCCAACAAGAAATGGACTATTGACTGACTGGCCGGTGTCTATATTGAGACCTAAGGCTCCATTTCCATCTACAATTGTCCAAGGTGGACTTGTGCTTGCACCAGCAAACATTGCAACGCGGGTTTGAGACTTAGTGTTAGAGCCAACTTCTATCCATGTAGCGTAAAGATGTGATTTAAAAACTGCTACTCTAGGTAGTGTGGCATTTTTAGTAGTATCAAAGTTAATTCCGTTTGTGCCATTGCCGTCAACAGAGCTCCAAGCGGGAGCGTCGTCATTTCCATTATATTCAGCAGCTCTAATTTGAGATACTCCATTACTATACTCACTCCAAATACCATACAACTTAGAATTAAAATCAACGGGCTGTAAATCATTAGCGTTACTGGCAGAGTCTTTATTTATACTTGTACCACCGTCTATCAGAGTCCATGCTGGACTTGCGTCATTGCCATTGTAAACTCTCATATGAACTTGTGAAGCGCCTTCGTGCCAAGCTAAATAAAGTTTAGAATTAAAAACGCAAAAATTTGGTCTTAGGGCACCTGTGCTTGTGTCTTTATTGAGTCCGTTTACACCATTTCCATCTACGAAACTCCACGTAGAGCCATCGTCATTGTAAACTTTTACTCTAATTTGCGTGACTGTTGCAGTGTCTTCTTGCCAGGTGGTATAAAGTTTATTGTTAAAAGCAATTAAGTTAGAGTTTGCTCCACCTTTGGTTGTATCTTTGTTTATTCCTGTTACTCCCCCGCCATCGATACTGCTCCATGCAGCGCTAGAATCATTGCCATTATAAACTTTGACTCTTATTTGAGTTACTCCTGCGTTGGTTTCATTAAAAATTATATAAAGCTTTGAATTAACAACTTCTAGTTTCGAGGTTGTAGCGGTCTCACCCGTATTAACATTAATTCCATTTGGACCATTGCCATCAACAAAGCTCCAAGCTGGAGAGGTATCGCTATTATTAAAAACAGCTACTCTGATTTGATTTTTTGCACCATTGGTTTCTGCCCAAGTGGCATAGAGTTTAGAATTGAAAACTTTTAACGAAGCAATGATTGCGCTTTTAGTTGAGTCTTTATTGATCCCTGTAGAGCCAGTTCCATCAACTGCAGTCCAAGTGCTTGGATCAATAGGAGAGGTGTCTTCTTGAGTGTCTACGCCCATCAGTGCAGGCTTACAGGAGTTAAATTGATACATTATAATAAATGCAATAAGAATGACGCATATTTTAAAAAGCCGTGTTTTCACCAATCTTACTGATCGTGAGAATAGATATAAAAATTTACTAGCGTGGGAGATTTTTTTCGCGCTATATAATACTAAAATATTCAAGTTTTTTTCAAAATAGCCGACTCAATAGATATGAAAACGAAAACTATAGTAATATGGCTTGTTGGTATCAGTTCCCTGGTTCTTTTTGGTTTTGCTCCTGCGCCACCAAAGAGCGTATATAAAGGCAATAATCTCCAGTTGATCGAAGAAGACAAAGCCACAGGTTTTGCCATTTTTCGATCAGGAGAGCCTGAAGAAGAAGATCTTGCAGAGTTTTGCAGACTAGGAATTCAAGAAATTATGGTCTTAAGTGGAAACGCAGAAGACGTGGAGTGGAAGTACAAAGACCAGTGTCCAACGCTCAAGGTCATTTATAATACAAAACAAGATAGTACTGTGCCATTGGATAAAAAATTTCTATCTAATTTTAACGCATGGGTTACTGACGCAAAAGTGCAAGGCAAGAAAATAGCCTTTCGTTGTGAGTGTGGTTGCCATAGGACTGGTCGTTTGGCTGGTTATTATCAGATGAAATATCAGAGCTTAACGTACAAAGACGCTTCTGTTGTTATGACTGGTCGTGGCAAATACATGGATCAAAAACCGTGGCTTTATGAACAACTAAAAGCACTAGAGGACTATATTTATCAACGGCCGTGTTCTGTAGAAAAAAAATACTGTGTGAGGGATATAAAATGAATAATAAAATACTTTGTGTGACTTTATTTTTATTAATGCCTATGGCTTCATTAGCCGCAAATAATCTTTTTATTATCGAAGAAGATGCTCAAAACGGATTTGTGATGTATCGCTCGGGTTCTCCTGACCAGACAGATGTTGCTGAGTTTTGTGAGCTTGGAATTCAGGAGATTATGGTCTTGAGTGGAAATGCAGATAAAGCAGAATGGAAATTTCAAAACCAATGTCCCACACTTAAAGTAATTTATAATGTAGATCAAGATAGTAAAACCCCGCTAGATAAAAAGTTTTTAGATTTTTTTGATTCCTGGGTGCTCGAAGCCAAAGTACAAGGCAAGAAAATAGCTTTTCGCTGTGATTGCGGATGTCATCGCACTGGACGCCTAGCTGGCTACTATCAAATGAAATATCAAAAACTTACTTATGCAGATGCTGCTATGATTATGACAGACCACGGAAAATTCATGGGACTATTTTCTTATCTGTATGAACAATTAAAGGGACTAGAGGACTACATACACGGTCGCCCTTGTTCAGTCGAAGCTAAGTATTGTGTGAGAGAGTGAATTTAGCACATTGGATTAGCTTTTTTGAGTTTTGCTTTTCGGCTTCTTTCTTCTGCAATTTTATGAAAGTGAGTTAGCACTCCCTTGGAGTGGTCTCTTTTTAAATCTCTGGTTCTTCTTTTTTTTAAAACGCCTAGTCTTTTGGCCATATGACGTTTCTTATAACAGAATTAATACGCTCTGACAAATTTATTACTAGTAAGAATAAGTCATCTTTTTTGTAAATTTAATTATTTCTAATCAATACGATTACGATAGTATAAACACTATGTTGAAACTAACTCCTGAGTACTTATTAAAAACGTATGATCTCATGCTGAAGAGCCGTTTTGTAGAGGAACGGCTTATTAAGATGTATAAGCAATCAGATGGTTATTTTTGGATTGGTGGTCCTGGCGAAGAGGCATTTAATGTCCCTTTGGGATTGCATATAAAAAAAGGACATGGCTTGGATTATGATTTCTTACATCTTCATTACCGTTCGAGTGCGATTTATTTACCAATGGGTATCGAACCCATTGATTTATTTCGCCAAATGAAAAATACTTTGACTGATCCATTTTCAGGCGGAAGAAACTTTGTAAATCATATTTCTAAACGCGAGTGGAATATTGTTCCCATTACTTCTCCAATAGAAACACAACTCGCCACTTGTATTGGTACTGGCATTGCTCACAAAAGACATGGCGGTACTGGCATAACAATAGTAAACGGAGGAGATGCAGGAACTGCAGAAGGTGAATTTGCCTCGTGTTTGATTTGGGCTTCGCGCCCAAAAGAGGAGCTCCCAATTTTAATTATTGTCATGAATAATTCATGGGGGATTTCTACTTCTTGTGCTTCTCAACACAGCGAAACTAATATTTCTGATCGTGCCAAAGCATTTGGTATTAAGTCGCTAACAATGAACGGAAACGATGTCGAAGCGTCTACTTTTGCAATTCGAGAAGCAATGATGTATGTCAGAACAGAAAGAAAGCCATGGCTACTCGAAGCCAGGGTTTCTCGCCTTTATGGACATAGTTCAGCAACTGGAGCAAATTATATTTCGACTGAAGTAGATTGCCTAACAGAGTTTGAAAAAAAGCTTTTAGATGACAATCTTATTACTCAAACTGAAATCAACGGAATGCGAGAAAAATACAACACTGAGTTTATTGAGCTTGTAAAAAAAGTAAAACAAGAACCAATGCCTGATCCTAAAAGTATTTATGATTATACATATAGCGAACAAAAGGGGAGGTATTGGTAAATGGCAACTATGGTACAAGCCATACGCATGGCATTGCATTATGGAGAAGAGAATTTGGGTTTAAAAGAAGTCTTTGGAGAAGATGTCGGCCCACCTTTGGGTGGAGTTTTTACAGCTACTCAGGGTATACAATGTTCTTGGAATTCACCCCTTGACGAACGAGGTATTGTGGGTGCTGCCATTGGTCTTGCTTTTGCTGGTAGAAGGTGTGTAGCTGAAATTCAGTTTTGCGATTATATTTTTAATACTATTGATTTATTAAAACTAGCTGGACACACTTGCTGGGCAAGTTTTGGTGATTGGTCTTTGCCAATGACCATTATGACTCCGGTTGGTAGTGGAATTCGTGGTGCCATATATCACTCCCATTCTTTTGATGCTACGATTACTCATATTCCAGGCTGGAAAATTGTCATGCCTTCTACGCCTTTAGACGCGTATGGTTTGATGATCTCATGCTTGCAAGATCCAAATCCAACAATGTACTTAAAACCCAAAGCCTTACTTTATGTGCGAGGCGAAGAGCAAATTCCTGGAGAGCCACCGCTTAATAAAGATGGTGAAAAAGAACTCAGATCTATGATTAATGCACCAGTGATTGGAGATAGAACAAAATGGAAACCAAAATGGCCAAGTGGACTAACTGATTACAAAGTTGAAATTGGAAAAGCCAAAGTAGTGAGAGAAGGAACACAAATAACGGTAGTTAGTTACGGAAGAACATTGCCTTTGTGTATAAAGGCTTCGGATCGTCTTAATGGTTTGTCTATTGAGGTAATTGATTTAAGAACTCTGTGGCCATATGATTGGCCGCTTGTGTCACAATCGATTCGTAAGACTAAGAGAGTTTTATTTGTAAATGAAGATACTGAGGTTACCAATTTTGGGGAGCATTTGATGAGAAGAACTATCGAAGATTTTTTTTATGAGCTACACGCAAGACCTCGTTTATTGGCAGGTTCTTTTGTGCCTGGTATAGGCTTATCTGATTCCTTAGAGATGGCAAGCGTGCCTCAGTTAGAGACAATTGAGCAAGCAATTCGTGAAGTTATAGACGAAAAAGTATAAAAAAACCCAATAATTACGGCACCATGCGTTATTTTAGACCCAGGGCTAAGTTAGGGATTCCCAAAGCTTTTTTATATATGTACAATATAAGAATAAGAAGGACTTCTAGATTGAGCTTACTTTGGGGACTAAATGTGTGGATAAGAATGTATTGATTAAAATTCTGATTATTGTCATTGTTTTTTATTCAACTACTATAGAAATTTATCCAGCCGCTGACTCATCTGGTACTGCATTTAATACTTTTCCAGAGTTAGACACAAGCTCCATGTTGCACCCAACGTTTCAGACAAAAGGGGTATCACAGTTTAAAGGCATTTTTATTAGTTGTAAAAATCCAGGTGCTCAGATGGCTGCAGATGCTCTAAGTCTTTTACAGGGCGGTGATTATAATTTTAGTGGAGGTCTTATTGGTGTTGAGACCTCTTGTCCGGCAACGGGTGGATCATCTGTAAAAAGTTCTGAGGATTTGTCATGTAAACAATTCAAAGGTGATGGCGGAGTATTTAGTCAAAAAAAAGTAGACGAGATGATCAAAAAAAATAAAGAAGCTATTGCTGGTTTGACTTGTAAAGAGATGAAAGCCAAAGCACTGCAAGGAGAACTACAATGCTTGTCTCAACAGGCAAATATTTACACACAACAAATTGCATCGCTTCAGAATGAATATGTAAAGAATATTCAGGGTTTTCAAAGTATGGCTGCACAGCTGAAAGGTATAGAAGATGGGCGAAAAGTACAAGCCATGGAAGTCGAAGAGCGCATTGTTGGTAACAAAGATGTTAGGCTTGTTGGTTTAGATGATATGAAAAGAGTTTTAGAAGGCCTGGTGGGTATAGATGCTGGTGGTGGGGAGAAGGGAAAAGGCCCGACCTCTATTTCTGCACAAGTTGCACAAATTAGAAACATGTATCGAAGTTTTCAATACCAACAAAAAGCATTTCAAGAAGAAATTAAAACACACACCGCTGCTTTGATGGGACAGTGTTTCAAAACAAGAAAAGACGCACAACTAAAGTGCGATCCTAAGGGAGGTTCAGAAACTGCATATAATTATATACTTTGCCGTTATAAGCAAACCAAGGGAGCAGATGCCAGTAAAATAAGACGATCCACTCCAGATGCGACTAAACAAAAAGTAGCTGAAACCCAAACTGCGGCATTACAGAGTATACTAGATGAGATCTTGAGTCAGATTCCAGACAATGTTACACCACCAGCAGTTACTGATCCTTCAAATCCCGCAGCTTTTGCTACAGCTTTGCAGGATGTTCTGAATCGTCCTTTGGGGATATTGGATATTGAAGAACTTAAGAGAAAATATTTGCCTCAGATTATGAAAGTATTGCAAGATCAAAAAAGCGCAAATAATACAAATGATGTAGCTTTTGGAAAGCAAATTATAGATTCGTTCGAGTTTTGCTTCAATAGAGCTGAAAATACAGTGAAAAAATCAGTAGGTATGGCAAATACTTTTTTTGGTGGGACTATACTTAAACTAAAAGATCTTGCTTTAAATATTTCTACCTTGGCAGATCAGTATTTACTTGAGTATTCAAAGTACTATGTTGATTCTATGCGCGCACTCACCGGGCAGCATGTGCCACTAGATGTCTCAGGGTGTATGGGAGCAGCAGCTGAAGTGCAAGTTAGTTGTATGGAAAATGTTAAAACAAATTTTATTGGACTCTTACACGGCACAAGACCACAAGCGACCATGAAAATATACATATCTGGCAATCAAGTGCCTCCAATTCCTGTGATGTGTTTTGGCATAAATGGTTGTCTATCGACTATGCAAAACCTGTCTAGAAAATTAGGAACTGAAATAAATAAAGTTGCCGGTTATCGTAAAAATTATATTAAGCAATCTAATGACACAATTGATCGTTTTACAAATCAGGTTGCCCAAATGATGAATGGTTCAAGCCAGTTTTTAACTGATCGCATGAAACAGCTCAATAGTGCTTTGCAGAGTTTAGGGGTAAAAAGCGGGATTACTATTAAGGGGGTTCCTTCTGAAACTTTGGAACAAACAGAAGAAACTTTTACCGATATCAGAACAAAAAAGGAAATTGAGGAAAAGGGGATTTATAAGATTCCCAAGAACGTAGTTAATCTGATTGGTTCAAGGACCAAACCGCCATTGCTGGATATTAGTGCAGACACGTTTGGAAATATTTCAGGCATTGGGGAGGTTTTTGAAAAGATTAATACTGACAAGGATAAAATCACAGATGTTACTCAAAAATTAAATGAGCTTTCTGCTACATGTTCTTCTGAAGATGCTGAAAAGTTGTTAGAAAAATTAGAAGATAGAGTTAGGGAGATGGAAGAAGCATGTGCGCAATTAGAGCAGGATTGTGGTGAAAAAGATGAAGTTAGAAACTTAATAAGTGCTTTA
>JACRAO010000070.1 GCA_016213345.1 Bdellovibrio sp.
GCAAATCTCTTAAACCTTCATACAAATCTTCAATATGAGTGGAAATCATTTTAGCAATTTCGTCTGTAGTAGGAGGAACTAGCTTTTCATTTGGTTTATTTCTATTTAATGATTCTGTTAATATTTCTAATGTGAGACTATTTTTTATTAATAAGGATGATAAAGCACTAATTAGCCCATCTGGGGTGGGTAATTGTAATTGATTCATTATTGTTGAGAACGGTAACCTTATAGTTTGCCTTTCTTCCACCTGTAAACCTGGCTGTAAACCTGGCTGTAGCAATAGTGATTCTTCACATGCAGCCTGAGCCCATAAATGCGTTGTTAAAACAGAAACTGCTAAAATGAAACTACATTTCTTCACACACACAGAGGTGCTTATATCTCATGTAGCACGCTTTGTCAAATCAGGCTGTTTTTCACCTTTTCCTCTACTACACGAAGAACCTCTTGGCCCAGGGTTATAAATTTGTCATTAATATTAATAACTTCGTTATTTACTGCGTCATCTAATAAAAAAGCTACCGGGGCATTTAAACCACATGGTCTGAGCCCAAAAAAGCTAAGTCCAGCACGATAACCATTAATACAAACCCCATGTAGCAACACTCCTTTGGAAATCTTTATTCCCAACGCCGCAAACTTACCCTCCGAACACCAAGCTCCAGTTTCTTCTTTTGATCGTATTTCACAGCCAAGCTTATACTTACGGCCCACTCTCAAAGCTACATCCAATAAAAACAATGTGGTCTTCCTAACTCCAATAGGATCTCCCACAAGTCTTTCAAGTTTTTCTATTATAAACAACACCCACTGACCCTGGCCATGCCAAGTCACCTTCCCCCCTCGGTCCGTATGGTAAATCTGAATGCCTTTATTTGCATAAAAATCATTTGAATAAAACAAATCCTCTGGAGCCGCTTTCCTTCCCATAGTGATTACAGGTGCAACTTCAGAAAGCAAAACTACACCCTCCGCATTCGGGTCATTACATAAATGTTCCGCAATTTCCCTTTGTCTTTTATCTAGTTTTTCATATGTCCACTCATGCTCAGCAGAGTGGCGATACATTTCATATTTCATTATTAATCAATACAATTGCACACTATCGCCAACCTGAAAATTAGCTCCTGAATGCACCACACTTACCGCACCATCAGTGCCTACAAAATCAATCACCTCTAGCGTACCTTTGAGCTGACCCGTAGTCTTTCCCAAATAAGATCCAGTTGGCGGATCATAGATATCCTCACCTTGTGATAAAACTCTTAAAATATCCCCCACCACAAGACCCGACTCTTTGCCTGCATTAATATAAACTTTACTGTTTACTACTTTTGCAACATGTCCTTGCCAAGTCAGTTTCTCTACACTTCTTAAAACATCGTTTGATAAAAGCTCAACTGTTTGACGAATAGATAGCTTTATGAGCTCGGCTCGAAACTCAGGACTGTCAATATCACTATTATCCAGTAAAGTTACGGCATTGCTCGATGCTTCACCCGCTTTTGCGGTTGCCAATATCTCTCTGCCTCCAGCCACATCAAAAACTTTTATTTCAACATCCACCGCCGCAATGGATTGCTTTTGTCTAAAAAGTCCAACATCATCACCTTTTTGACGAAACACAATCTTTGCAATTTTCCCAATAACAATAATAGCTACTCCTGATCTCTTGCCTTCCCGCACAAGCTGCGAAAGCTTAATTTGAGCACCCTCTAATACATCTTGAGTTGTTAGTTCTGGTACAATCTCAGTAGGCAAAATCACTCTTTGAGATTGCATTAAGTTTCTCTTGAGCTCCGAAGCTGAAAATTCACTCAAATCTGAAATTCGCACTGGTGTGTCATTAAAAAAATTCAGAACCAAAACTCTTTTCTTAGGCTGTCCCATCATTTCGACTCGTTTAGTTAGCGAAGAAGTGGGCCCAGTCTTATTGTAATAACTCGGTGGTTCATGTTGAAAATATGTTTGCTCTTTTTTAAAGTTTTGCGAGCGCTGGCAAGAAAAAAAACTAAAAAAAACAATAACATATACTAAAAACCTAAACTGAAATTTTACATTACTCAAATAAGGTATTTTCATTGAATCTCCGCTTGAATGATCTGGTTATTAATGTCTTTGGGCGTGTCTTTAATTACCAGGTTTTTTGAGGCAATCATTACTTCGCCAAGTTTTTGCTTAAAAAATGAGAAAGTGTTTTTTTCTAAAATAATAAATGTCACCCTGCCCGGCGAAATCTTATGCTGCAGCACTTTATCCTTCATAAATTTATTTTGAAGCTCGGTTACTAATTCCGTCAAGTGTTTATATGTTTTAATGCCACTTACCTCTAATAAGATTCTGTCTGACCCTTCTTGCAATTGATTGGCTTGAGTAAAATCTAATTTTTGATTGAACTCTAAAAATGCCTGAGCAAATAAGCTAAAAACAACTTCATTAAAATTACTAACTTCAGTGGTATCTACCTGAAACTGAAATTTTTGATTTAATAACGGCACTTGTGCAAAATGAAATACGGATGAGACAAGATAACGCGCTTCGTCTTCGTGTGCGGTCTCATCTTCATTCGTTAAAAGCTGCTTGAACTGAAAAATCACTCCCCCCATAGCTTTATTTTTTGCGATATTTTCAATTATAAATTCGTCTAAGTCATTGCGTTTTTTTTTATTCTCTATCCAAACCGGTTTAAATGCTCTTCGTTCAAACACTGATGAAATAAAACTCTTAAGCATTGCCTCGCTTTCTATACAAACAGTGCATGCTTGATCTAAATCAAATAAAACAATTAGAGGAAATTCTGTGCCCTTAAAAATATTTTTAGCAAAAAACTTCAGATGACCACGAATACTTTCTATATCAACTTCTGCACTTAATCCTTGTGCCTGACGCCTATAATTTTTTATAAATCGTTCTGGAAAAATAATAACTTCTTCTTTTAAAATTTTTACCTGCCACGGATCAAGAACTCCTAGCTTTTTTTGCACGTTATCAAATTCATTTTGGAACTCAGTTTGAAATTTTTCCTGCGCAATACCCTGCGCAATACATTGTACAGCACATAATGAAAAAAACATAAAATTAGCTGTTATAAAAATACCTGACAATTTAATTTTTAATTCGTTCATACAAAACCATAATCTCCTGTTGACTTTCTGCGCTGCGTCTGCCGCGTATGACCCAGCACTTAAGAGACAATGTTTAACAATAATACACGAAAGGGTAATTTTATGAACATGAAAAAAACAAGTGCCTTATTGGCAGTACTTGCTCTTTTTAGTTTAAATTCTGTTTTAGCTGAAGAAAACGTAGAAGTAACTACAATTCTAGCTAAATCAACAAACGGAACATATAAATGAAACAATCAAAAGACAGAAGTCTCAGATTGTATATTTTTATTTAAGAAAATCACAGATACACTTCCTACTGGCGAGATCTTTGTCACTTATAATGTTGATATCATGGTAAAAGTCAATGCCACCATAGAAAATGATGGACCATTTGAAACTGAAGTCTTTTCATTAGCTGCAAAAGAAAGTGAGACATTCGCTTTACCATTGAAGGACGGCTGGTTCAGGAGTAATTGGTCAGAGAAAACCAAATCAGGCGAAAAATATGAATATAAAAATGGCAGTTTAGTTTATAAGAGTGCTTTTTATGAAGAAACAGGTATTCCACTTCCATTGCCGTTACGTGAAAAAATCGTAAGTGAATCAAGTTTAGAAATCGACCCGTCCTTAAAAACACCAAAGTCTTTTTCTGCAAAATCAACCAGAAAAGGCAAATTTACATCCAATAAGCTGTATAACGCAACTTGCCAGTTTTAGCTTAATATAACGGACAACATATGTTTAGGGTTTAGGCGAATTTTATTAAAAAAAAATTCGCCTAAGCTATATTACCCTTTATACTTAAACCCACTGTATCACATCATTACCAAATAGTTTTTCGATAAAACTTACAAATTCAATACAAGGTCTTACCCTAAATGTCTTTGGCAAAGCTATACCGACTTGAGCTAGATCATTAAAAAACAAAATGTGCAATTCGCACGCGCCACGATATTGTAACAAATGTCTTTTTAACTCCCTGAGTTGTTCCGAAGCAACACGACTTAAATGTAATTTTAAAATCATTTTTTGTACTCGTTTTTCATGAGCTTGAGCCAAGTTCATCAAATCTCTTGCAAAAACTTTGGGTATTTCCTCCCTAGTATCTAATTCACCACTCACTAAAACAGGCTGCGCTTCGGCCAGTAAGGCGCGAATCAGCTCCTGATGAGTCTGATATGCCTCGCTAAAAAAAATAACCTCGACACTTCCATACAAATCTTCTATCCTTACAAAGGCCATTTTAGAGCCTTTTTTAGTAGAAATCTCCTTAAAATTACTAAAAATACCTGCTAAATTGATCTCTTTCCTTAAAGAACGTTGATATTTATAGTCTTCAAAGGAATTTGCACTCTTTGGCGCTGGAGCTAGCTGTGATTTGGCATGTAGTATTATTTTTGCTGTGTTCCACTTTATCCATTCGTCACAAACCCTTTGCCAAGTATCCATTGGGTGACCAGAAATATAAAACCCTACAACTTGTCTCTCTAAAGATAGCCGTTTTGCCAAGGGCCAATCTTCTTGAGCTTTAAATAAGCTTTCTTCTGAGATCCCTAGTTTTACCTCTTCGACCTTAAGAGAATCAAAAAAAGAAGATTGCCCCAGTTCTTTTTCTACTTGTTCTTCTGCAGCATATGACAACAAGCTCTCTAAAGAATTAAAAAGTGTTGCGCGGTTGACCGTAGTGACACGATCAAAAGCGCCAGATAAAACCAGGGCTTCTAATACTTTTTTATTTACTTTTCTTGTTGAAACACGTTTAGAAAAATCAAAAATACTTTTAAAAGGTGAAACTTTAGCCTCTAAAATACTTTCAACAGCTATACCCCCTACTCCCTTAATGGCTTCTAAACCAAAACGAATTGCTTTTTTACCATCCGGCAGTATTTCGACATTAAATGACTTTTGTGAGGCATTAATATCCGGTGGTAAAACTGGGATCTGGTGTGCTTTGGCATCTTGAATATATTTTGTTATTTTATCTGTATTATTTATTTCAGTCGTCATTAGAGCAGCCAAAAACTCAGCTGAAAAATGAGTTTTTAACCATGCTGTTTGATACGTCAGTAACGCATAAGCTGCTGAATGAGATTTATTGAACCCGTATTCTGCAAACTTTGCCATCAGATCAAAAATTCCTTCGGCTTTCAGTTGCTCTAAACCACGCTCTACTGCACCTTTGACAAAAATCTCGCGATTTTCAGCCATTTCTTCTGTTTTCTTCTTTCCCATCGCACGTCGCAAAATATCAGCTTGACCCAAACTATAGCCCGCAAGCTCCCTGGCAATTTGCATAACTTGCTCTTGATATAAAATCACGCCATATGTGTCTTTTAATATGGACTCTAACGCTTGTGCCTCATAAGCAATTGGTTTTTTGCCATGTTTCCGATCAATAAAATCATCAACCATACCAGAGCCTAAAGGTCCTGGACGATAAAGTGCATTAATAGCCGTTAAATCCTCAAGTGAGGTTGGCTGTATACGACTACACAAATCTTTCATACCTGAGCTCTCAACCTGAAACACACCATCCGTGTCTCCAGAACTGATTAATGCAAAAACCTTGGGATCTGAATAATCAATTTGACTTAACTCCACACCGGTTAGTTTTACTGCATGATCAATCACGGTTAGAGTTTTAAGACCCAAAAAATCAAACTTAATAAGTCCAATTGCCTCTGCAGAATCTTTATCAAACTGAGTGACTAAAATACCATCCTTACCAACATAAAGTGGACAGTACTTAACAACAGGCTCTTCAGTAATAATGACACCTGCAGCATGAATCCCGGCATTGCGATATAGCCCTTCGAGCTTTAAAGCGTAATCAAAAACTTTTTTTACTTTTACATCTTGTTCTATTTTTTCTTGAAGTCTCGGCTCTTTTTCTAGAGCATCTTTGAGTGTAATATTAAGTTCTTCTGGAATAAGTTTGGTCAACTGATCCGTATCAGAAAAAGAAAACCCTAAAACCCTACCGACATCTTTTACTACGGCACGTGGTTGCAATTTACCAAATGTTATTATTTGAGAGACATTTTGCTCTCCATATTTTTTTGATACGTAGTTAATCACCTCTGAGCGCCTATCTTGGCAAAAATCAATATCAAAATCAGGCATACTAACGCGTTCAGGATTGATAAACCGCTCAAAAAGCAAATTAAACACAATGGGATCTATATCAGTAATGTTTAATGCATATGCCACCAGAGATCCCGCACCAGAGCCTCTGCCAGGCCCCACGGGAATGCCTTGGCTCTTAGCCCAGTTGATAAAATCAGCAACAATTAAAAAATAACTAGAAAAACCAGTTTTTCCAATCATTACTAGTTCATCTTCAAGGCGTAGACTATACTGCTCTTCTATATTATTTTTTAAATTTAAATTATCTCTATGTTTTTTAAATTGAGGCTGATGCAGTCTTGTGACTAATCCTTTTCGTGCCTGTTGGCATAAGTAGTCATTGAGATCAGTGTTTTCATCCAAATCATCTGCTTTGAAATGTGGGAGATGGTATATGGTTTTACCTTTGTCATCCTTAAATTTGAATTTCAATTGGCACTTTTTTGCAATTTCTACGGTTTGCTTGGCCGCTCCCTCAAATTTTGCAAAAGCTGCATACATTTGACTGGGAGACTTGAAAGAATAATCTGCTGGAACCAAACTTTTTGAACGCTGAAGATCTAAAGTCCTACCGTGTTCAACACACTGCAAGACTTCATGTGCTTCCGCGTCTTCAGATTTTAAATAATGACAATCACTAGTTGCCACACACGCAATACTTAAGTCTTTTCCTAATCGATAAAGCGTTTCATTCACTAAATCTTGTTCAGGTAAGCTGTGGTCTTGCAGTTCTAAATAAAAATCGTCTTTAAAGCACTCTTGTAACCACTTAGCAGATTCAATCAAAGACTCTTCATCTTGAGATAATATATGATAAGAAAGTTCGCCCTTTAAACATCCAGAGAGTGCAATTAACCCTTGACTGTAACGTTCTAAAGGCTCTCTTGTGACGTAGGCTTTTACAAAACCAGTTTGTTCTTTTTGATTCAAAAATGCTTGCTTATACGACTCCGTTAATAGCTGGCATAGATTTTGATATCCTATCAAATCCTTGCAAAGAAGCACTAAATGGAAAACACGTGGTTTAAACTGCAAAGCAGCTTCTTTTTTTGTATTAGCAAACATGCCGTGAGGAGCGTAAAAAACTTCACATCCAATAATCGGTTTTATTTTTTTTTTAGTTGCTTGCGTATAAAAATCATTTACCCCAAACAATTGGTGGGTATCTGTTATGGCAACAGCATCCATGTTCATTTTTGGTACTTCCTGCATTAGATCTTCAATACGAATAGCGCCCTCTAAAAGGCTGTACTGTGTATGGACATGAAGATGAACAAAATTCAATCCTGACTCTTCCATTGCATTGTTATTAACTAAATTGCGTAATAAAAGCCAATGATTTGATACAGCGCAGAGCGCGCATTATCCACCGACTAATACCACTATATGTGGCGCATAAAGTACGCCTAAATAACGCGTTCCACCAAATGCCTTTGGCGCTTCGAACAAGGCAAGTTTATCACCTGGCACGGGCTTTTTATTTCTCATAGAAACATAAGCTTTGATTTGTTCTCCATCTTGTTTTTGTATGCATATAGGCACGAGGCAGAAAAAATACGAAAAAAAATCATTTGGCAACCACGAAGGTTCAGTTACCACACCTACGCACGATGCTTTGCCGAGTTGGATTTTTTTTGCAACACGTTTATAAAATCCACTCATAAAATCTACTGCGAACAGAATAAAAATAATAATAGCAATAAATGGAAAAACAGAAACGGCAGTTCCAACATAGGTTTCAGTCCAATAGTTTTCACACTGTTTTTTATGAAACTCACTTACTACGAGAGTGGACTGGCAAATCTCTGGAATATGAGTCCACGCATCTACAGTTCGTTTCCACTGTAATACCGATGGCACTCGACCTTCGACTTTAATTTGTGATTGCGGAATTACAGTAGATTTTGAGTAATAATCTTTTACAAAATGGGATGTTGCAATTTCACCCATAATAAAAAAGCTAGTTAAAAAAATAATACTAAATGGAAGCAACATCCGTCTAAAAAAAACAACCCACGGTACTATTAAATATTCGTGCATAAAAATACTAAAAAATTATATTAAGCTCTAAACATTTCTTCTCTGAAGTAACGCATTGTGTGCACGTCTCATGTTGTCGAGCTCTTGTTCATGATTTTGCGTCGTCACACGTTCTCGTTCTTTCATCTGTTGCTCTTGTTGGGCCAGTTTTTGCTCATAAGCTTTTGTCAAATCATCAACTTCCCTGCGATGCGCCCTATCCTGGTCTCTGATACCTTTATTACTATCCTCCTTGATTGAATCAATCATAACTTCATAATCACTTTTTTGATCTGCAAATTTTTTCTCATATTCTCTTATCATTTCATTTTGTTTTGCGGCA
>JACRAO010000069.1 GCA_016213345.1 Bdellovibrio sp.
TACAGAAAATTAACACTAGGTATTTCTTATGTATGAATATTTGTTTTTTGTTAATAGCGTTTATTTTTTTGTTCATACCAGGTGTGATTGGTTTGCAGCAACGTAATGACCCTGAACTTTTAGTGTTGGCGCTAATAAGTACTGTTTTTATTTCAGTATCGATTTCTATTGTTCTTATGTATTCTGCAAGAAAAAAGGACTTAGATTGGATTTGGTCTTTTAAAAAGGACGAGCATGACAGCCTTCTTGGTAAATAAATTATTGAGCTGGACGAGAAAAAACTCGTTATGGTATTTTTATATTTCCGGGGGTTGTTGTGGAGATGAACTATTGCAGACGGCTGGTTGTAGGTATGATTTGGAACGCTTTGGTTGTATCCAGAAAGCAGAGCCATCACAGGCGGATCTTCTGATTATTCATGGTGTTGTTACCAGAAAAATCTCAAATTATGTTAAAGAAGTCTATGAACAAATGTCTAGCCCTAAGTATGTAATGGTTTTGGGCTCGTGTGTAAACTCGGGAGGGCTTTTTTCCGGCAATATGGTGGTAAACAACATACAAGAGCTTTTTCCTGTGGATGTGTTTGTCGCGGGATGTCCCCCCAGGCCTGAGGCAATAATGAGTGTTTTAATTAAGTTGCAAGAAAAAATTATTCATGAATAAAGATTATTGTTTAGAGTCTAATATTGTTTCTATTGTCTTGGGTCCGTTTCACCCGTTTCTTCCTGGACCAATGAGGTTGCACTTAAGTTTAGATGGGGAGATTATTGTATCGGCTCTTGCAGAAACCGGATTAAGTCACAAGGGGTTAGAGAGCGCCTTAGAAAAAAGTCCCTGGAGGGCTACCGTACCCTATTGTGATCATCTAGATCCAGAATGTTCTATGTTTGGAGAGTTGGCTTTTTGTATGGCGGTCGAAGCTATTGCCGGTATAAGTATTCCCCCAAGGGCACAAATGGTTCGTCTTATTCTTTCTGAGTTGGGCCGTATATCAAGCCACCTAAGATTTATTGTGTTAACAGCAAAAGCAGTGGGATCAGAAACTGTCATACATTACGTGCTTAGAGACCGCGAGAAAATACTGGACTTATTTGAGTTGTTGACTGGCGCTAGGTTTTCACACGGTTTTTTATGTTTTGGTGGTGTCCGTAAAGATATTACAGAAGGTTTTATTGAGCGGCTCAATGATATTTGCGAATTATTAAAGCTTAGACTTAAGGAATATAATGATCTTTTCTCTTTTCATCATGGATTTGTTAGTCGGTCGGTTGGAGTGGGTTTTTTGGGTTTACAGCAAATAAAAAAGTGGAACGTTTCGGGTCCAAGCGCCAGAGCTTCTGGCTTGAAAGAGGATGTAAGAAGTAATCAGCCCTATACGGGATATGAAACTATTGATTTTAAGGTTATCTGTAATCTAGAATTGAATAAAGACGCGGGAGACTGCTATGATAGGTATTTATTGCGCTTAAGAGAAATTGACCAAAGTACAGAAATTTTAAAACAAGCATCAGAGCTTATTCCTAAGGGAGAAATTTTAAGCAGCTCATCAAAGATTAATTTTGCTATACCGCCGGGGGAGGCGCAAACAAAAATAGAAAGTCCCCGCGGATGTTTAAGTTGTTTTGTTGTTTCTGAGGGTGGGCCAACCCCCTTCAGGGTGCAGTACCAGACCCCATCCGCAAGCGGTATTATGGCAGCGCAGGAGATTTTGATTGGCACCAGACTAGAGGATTTCCCTCTTGTTTTATCAAGTCTAGATTTAAGCATTTCTGAGATCGACAAATGACTCAAAAACTAAACGAATTTAAAAATTATTTAGGGACCGATTTTTCAGAATTTACTTATTGTTTAATGGTTATATGTATTATTTATTTTTTTATCTTTTTGCCGTCATATTTTTTATTAAATATTCTGGAGAGAAAAATAATTGCAGATTTTCAAGCAAGGGTTGGGCCCAGGCTTGTTGGTGGAAAAGGAATGCCGCAGTCAATAGTTGACTTTTTTAAACTGCTGCAAAAAGGAGGAGGACCGATAATTAAAAAACAGGAGTTTTTTGGGTTTTGTATGCAGTGGGGTGCGCTTTTTTACAGTATTGCTGTTTTACCGTATGGAAGCTATTTGTTTCTAATTGATACTGAATTAAGTATGTTTTTTCCTTTTTTAGGAATTTTAATTTTTATTTTATCTACTTTATTTTTAGGATTAAGCCGTGAGCGGGTTAAAAGCACTCTGGGTCATCTAAAAATAGTGTCTCAGGCTATAACGGGCATATTTCCCGCACTTGTTTGCATTTTGTCTTTAGGTGTTTGTTTGGATGGGTTTAATTGGGCGGCTTTAATTGTATTTCATGGGGGATTTTTCTTTCATTGGATGGTTTTTACCAACCCATTTCTTTTTATAAGTTTCTTTATTTTTGTGATCTCTGGATTGATAATTTTCAATTTGCCCCCGTTAGAAGAATCTTTGTCTTTACTGGGCGGAAGGGGTTATGTTTCTTCTGAGTATTCTGGCGGGCAAGCGGGTTTGTTTTCGCTTATGAGATTTGGAAGTTTATTTTTATGGTCAGTGATGTCTGCTTTGCTGTTTTTGGGTGGCTGGACCCTGCCACATGCGTTACAGGTCTTATTGGACACAAAAAGACTGTTTTTGCTTACACAGTGTCTAGAGGTTTTTATATTATTAACAAAAACTTTTTTTTTGATGATTGTTATTCTTGTGTTGTCGGCCGTTACGCCTAGGTTAAGGACGGATCAGGTAACAGATTTTTCCTGGAAAGTTTTAAGTCCACTGGCACTTTTTTGTTTAATTGGGTCAGCAGTTTTAAGGTTTGTTTAAGGAATGAAAATGACA
>JACRAO010000074.1 GCA_016213345.1 Bdellovibrio sp.
ATTTTGCTCCATTTGCTATGACCAGACATAAAACAAAGCTCTCATTCCATTAAAAAATTTAAAATCTTCTTTTTTTCTTCACCGAGCTCACTCACAGAAGTCACCAATGCACCTTTTAGACTCTCTCGACATGAACAAGAAGTGGAATTTCTTGTTCCAGAAACAAATTTTTTAATTAAAATTTTTACTTTTTCTAAACTTTCTTTATAGAGTTTTAATATTTGCTCTGTAGTCACATGATGAACCGGATCTTCGAGCCAGCAATCATAATCTGTAGCTACTGCCAAGGTAACATAGCAGAGTTGCGCTTCTCTAGCTAAAAATGCTTCTGGAATATTTGTCATACCAACCAAATGACAACCTGAGTTTTTCAAAAAATGGCTCTCAGCACGAGTTCCCAACCTTGGGCCCTCAACGCAAGCATAAATTTTTCCAGTATGAAGTTTATATCCCAAATTTTCAGAAGTATTTTCGAGTTTTTTCATTAAACTTGGACAGGCTGGCTCGGCAGTAGAAATATGCGCAACAATGCCATCTCCAAAAAAAGTATGAATTCTCCTACCTTTTGTCCAATCAAAATATTGATTTGGCATAGCGAAATCACCAGGTACAATCTTTTTCTCTAAACTTCCAACCGCAGAAATACTCAGCACTTGTCTAACACCCAAAGACTTTAGAGCCCAAATATTAGCTCTAAAATTAATTTCACTTGGCAAAAGCTGATGTCTTGATCCATGTCGTGGTAAAAAAACAACTTTTTCTTTACCCAAATGTCCTAAAATCAATGGCGCCGAAGGAAATCCAAACGGCGTCTCTACAGTTTTAGTTTGAACAACTTCTAAACCTTCGATCTGATAAAGCCCAGTACCACCTATAATACCAATCATAAATACTCCATCTTCATATACTCAGCAAGTATAACATTGACTGATTTTGTTATAGCTATATTTCTATTTACAGACAATACCCTTAAAATAGGGAATAGTTTTTTTCAAACCCTCTTCTAATTCCACTTGTGGCTCCCAATTGAATCCTTTTTTGGCTAAAGAAATATCTGGACAGCGCTGCATAGGATCGTCACTGGGCAGTGGTTTATAAATAATTTTAGATTTCGAGCTGGTTAAGCGAATAATCCTTTCAGCAAGCTCAAGGATTGTAAATTCACCCGGATTTCCTAAATTAACGGGTCCTGTAAATGAGTCATCCGAATCCATAAATTTAATAAATCCATCAATCAAATCATCAACATAACAAAAAGATCGTGTTTGCTTTCCATCACCATAAACTGTCAGAGGCTCTTCCTTTAGGGCTTGAACTATAAAATTTGAAACCACCCTTCCATCTTGCGAATGCATTCTTGGTCCATAAGTATTAAAAATACGCACTACTTTGATTTTCATTTTATGAGTTCTTAAGTAATCAAAACATAGAGTTTCTGCAACTCGTTTTCCTTCGTCATAACAAGAGCGAAGGCCAATGGGATTGACATTGCCCCAGTATGTTTCTTTTTGAGGGTGCATACTTGGGTCACCATAAACTTCGCTCGTCGAAGCCTGAAAAAACCTAGCCCGAGAACGCTTTGCTGCACCAAGCATGTTCAAAGTACCAAATACTGAAGTTTTAACAGTTGCAATGGGATTGTGTTGGTAGTGAATTGGAGATGCTGGGCAAGCTAGGTTATAAATTTCATCCGCTTCGATGCGCAAAGGTAAGACAATATCATGACGAATAAGCTCAAACCTGGAATTATCTAGCAAGTGCGCAATATTTGCTTTTGTGCCTGTAAAAAAATTATCCAGACAAATAACGTCATGACCCTTTGCGATAAGTCTATCACAAAGATGAGATCCCAAAAAACCAGCCCCACCTGTTACTAATATTCGTTTCGTTGAATAGCTTCCCATAATAGTTCCTTATATTATAAGGAGCACTGAAAAATTACTAGTATTTTATGCCGCAAAATTTTTTAACAAATAAAGCCCGTTACACGGCCTTGCCGGATGCTCACTACAAGATGTATCAACAAAAACATGCATCGCCTGTGGAAATAAATCATAGATAGCAACCAAATTAGCTGGCTCATTTTCGAAAGAAGCAATAAGCTCACCTTTATTTTTGACAATCTCAGCCGCATTTTGTTTATGTTCCAGATCAGGCACATTACTTGAAGACTTTAAAAGCAAATCTGTTTTAGACACACCAAACGGAAAGCCGTGCTTTAAGAGATTCTGCCTAGTACCCTCCCCCATGTCTGGCTCATCCCGTCCTGTTAAATAAACTATATAAATCCCCATCATATAAAGCTGTTTTACAAACTCAACCGCTCCACTATACACTCTGTCATAACGTAGGTATTGATTTGCAAAAAAACGGTCTTCCCAGTATTTTTTAAGTACCTGCAATGCTCCATAAATTTCTTCATCTTCTAGTGATAGTTCCATGTTTTGAAATGTGTCTTTTAGGGAATAGCCGATTTTTGAAGGATTGAGATTCTGAAAAGCACGCTTAACTTTAGGAAAAGCGTTGATTTCAACTGTTGCTTTCCATTCGCATAATATTTGATAAGTTCTAGGGCCTACTTCGTATAAAGTCGAATCTAAATCCAAAAGCACAATAGACACTGCACCATTCTGGAGCACACGTTTTCTTATCTCCTCTAAAACCTCAGAACAACTAAGAGCATGAGGCCGACAAGCATTAACCCACTCTTGTCTAGATAGCAACTGTTTTTCTTGCATCTTTTCTGTTTATCTAATCTTATTATTTCTAGCAAGTCCTAATACTCATTTCTTTTGCATTCCTCTTACAACTTCTAAAACAATTTTTAAGACTTTAAGTCTATCTGTTTCAAAATCAAATTTTCTACCACTAGAGCCATAACCAGATGCATGAAAATAAGACCAAAAATTCTTTTTCCATAACCAATAATCAGCTTCGCTACGACTAGGTATATAGTATCCATGCACTGTTGTTCCTTTTTCTGGAAATTTTCCCTCATATAGCAAATAAGTGTAAAGAGCCTCTAACGACTTAGGATCAGTGACATTACTCTTGGCCGCAAGTTTTTTAATCACACTTTGAAAATACGGATAAGCAGCCATTGCTTCAGTGCGATCTAAAAAACCATTACTATCCTTATCAAATCTAGTTATTAAAGCTTCAACATATTGGAGAATACCCATCATGGTTTCAGAATCTGAAGAATCAATGATATCTTTTTCAATGTCTAGACGTCCAGCGATATTCCAAGCCCACTGAAAACGATCTTTGGATACACGATTTAATTCCATAAATTGTTTCAAAACAACTTGTAATTCTACGCAAAAAGGAATTGAGTCAAACTTATTATTATTGCCCTGAACATATTTGGCAATATATGTGTTAAGACCTGGTAAATTGGAGAAATAAGTCTTATTGCCATCTCTCACACTGGCTCTCACACTAGAAAATAATGTTTCCCAATAGCATTTTTGTTCTATGCCATAATTATTGAAATAATCTAAGACTACATGGCCGTCATCATCCTTTAAAATCTTCCCTTTTGCAGCACAAATTTCATAAATTTCATTATGTATACGAGATCCAAACATTTTTGCAGAGGTCATAAAGGATATAAGCTGTGTTGCTTCGGCTACCGATATCCATTGATCCCCATAAGAAGCAAAAGTAAAAAGATTAGCCTCTAAAAAGCGCAAGATATACAATTTTTCCTTTAGAGGATGTAAAAACTTAAGATCGACAAATATTTTTTTAAAATCTAATTCAAATTCTTTTAGATTATCTTCAGTAGTACCAAGCCACCCATCTGGAGTTATTTCACTATATCCCCCCATAACTAATTTTGTAATTCTATACAGCCAGTTCATTTGAGAGAGTTGTTTTAGGGAATACTGCCTATAAACACTTAAATCATCTAAAGTGAGCTCACTGGGATGCTCAAAATTATTAAAAGGTATCCAGTTCTTAATTAGTTTTAAAAACTCTTCTAAATATTTTTTCTCATCCATATTAGCTGAAGAAAACACTGCTGGTTCAATTTTCTTTTCTATCGCTATTCCAAGATCATGCACTGTAAGTTTATCTTCAGACGGTGCGCTGCTTAAGTCTTGATATATTTTTTCTAAAATTTTTTGACTCTCTTTCCACTCTAAAATTATTTCTTTTAATTGAGAAAGTCCTTTATAATTTAATCCATAAGGAGGCCATAATTTTTTATTACCTTTAACTAAAACAGGCAATTCATGAGACAAAACTCTACCCATCAAAGGACCCAAAATTCCTTTTATACTCTTTGCAGACACCAATGAATTTTGATCGATATAGAGATCAATAAATTCCTCAAATTTTTCTTGAGAAATCAATCTTTGAGGATAAAGCTCAATTGATTTTTCTAAAATAGCAAGTCCATCTAAAACAAGAGAAGTCAAAAATGCATTTCCTTCGCCTAACTCCCACGAATGAGCAAAGTGTTTAAAAAAATATGATTGCTTCAGATAAACAGTATAAAGCTGGGATAAAAACCAAAAAACATGTTTCCATTCATTACTTGAAATCGCTGTTTTACTACCACTTAAGAAAAAAGATTTGAAAAATTTAATGTGCCCTAAATATTGATTTAAATTTTTAGAAAAAGATGGCTCTTTTTCTAAAAATTTTTCATAAGCAGAAACCACTTGTGTTAATTGATAGAAAGAAAACGATGATGTTTCCTGTTTTGTAAAATTACTTAAAACATCACCTACTGTTTTAATTTGTACAATGATTTTTTGAAATTCATCAGCATTTAATTGACTAAGCGTTGATGTATTCATTGGCATATAAGTACGAAGTTCTGTAATAGGAAGTTTGAGTTGATCTAGTAAATTGAAAAATCTTTGCAACTCGTCTTTTGTAATTTCATCTGCAGCGCCTCCTAGCATAGCTTGTTTGAATGCCATAGTTTGCATGCCCACAGTGTCAGGTTTAAGTGCTTTTTTTAAAATAAATTTTTCTATAAAATTTTTTATTTCTAAATAAGAAAATGCACTGTCTTTAGTGCTTTTGGTATAAGTCTGAAAGGTTTGTATTGTATTTTTTATACAATCAAATAATTCATTGATCTCTTTTTCTGATGATGCACCTTGGATATAACGAGAAAAAGTCAATGGGATTTCTTTTGTACATGCAGTTTGCATTTCTACCCTGACCACATCAGTGGGAAACGGAGACTCAGACATATTCAACGAACATCCGTATAAGCAAGAAGCTAAAATTAAAAACCAGGCACCCCTAAAAAACATAAACAATGCCCCCATACACCCGATCATTAGCCCGGTAACGATTAAAAAAATCTCCATTGCTGTCATTTGATACACGGTCTGAACTAATGACATCCATGCCTAAGTTAACAATAAATGAATTCTTGAAAGAATATTTTAGTTGTGCAGTTACAATACTTCCTTGCTGATTAAAATCATAGATTCCTTGCACTACAGCCGCAAGTTCACTACTCCATTCTTTTAGATAAGACGAAATCCAAGGCACATGAGTATTAAATTTTATACTTATTGCATTTATAAAAGGATATCTCGGCTCAAACGTGCTTTGACTTGCTTTTGCAAAGGGACCATTATCTAGAGCATTCCCTCCAAATACGCGAAGATAAGACAATCCCAGTTTTGAAGCATCCCCATTAGTTTTATAGAGCTCCAAATCAACGCCAGTGCTTAACGCCAACGCATCAGAAACTTCTTGTGTGGTCCAGGTAGCAGGCGTGATATCTCTAATTGGATTTTCTCTTAAAACAGAAATCCAATTTCCCCATTTTTCACCAACATAGCCCGCATCTAGAGAATATAACTGGTGATACGCAACACGAGGATGAAGTGTCACATCTAAAGCTTGTGAGTTTAGATCTATAGTACCCTCATAACCAATGAGCAGTTGATTCATAGGCTTTAAAGCAAATGCCGCAGAACTCCAAAAACCTCTAATGCGCCCAACACGCGCCAGAAAGCTTACACCAGGATGACTTGTGAGTTGTCCCAAGGATGGCATTACCAGCTGGTATTGAATGGGAACAGCCACACCAGACAGCCGAGCTTGCGAAGGTAAGCCACTAAACCATCTGGAAGCAGACACATATCGGCCGTCCACATATTCCATGTTTGCTCCACGCTCGGGCAAAAACGAAGAAGATGCAAACGTCAAAAACTGAAAATGCGGAGTATTTACTTTAAAAAAACCACCAATAAGACCAACTCGTTGTGGATCTATATAATCCCAACGAAAACGTGGCTGCCAAATTCCAAGTGCCCAATAATCATCTAATTTATTCCAAATTTCTATTTTTCTTCCTATTTGAAATTGTGCAAATCCCAATAAACTAGAAGTGCTTACGTAGGACTCAGGAATTTCAAGATATGAAAAGTCTGTGTTATTAACTGTTAATAGAAAATTAACTTCAGCTCCGGTTTCTAAAAGATTACCCTGATCAAATCCACGCCAATCACCTTTTAAGGCAGAGAAAAAACTTGAGCGTGTCTTATCCCCCCAATAAGAAAGCGCCTCAAGACCCAATGACCCTTCAGTCGTAGTCTTTGCCAGCACTGGCTCAGCTTTTTGTATTACCCACACACACAGAATACACAGGAAGATGCCAACGTGTCTTCGTGGGGTCCTGCTAAATCCGATCAATTTAGTCGACCTCCAATTCACCTTATGGAACTATACTCTGCTTATGCTGCGATGCAAGGGAAAAAATGCTGATTTTATTGAGTAAAATCATTTAGTTAGGTATTAAATTAATTTACATTACTACATTAAGAGTTTGAAAATATATATTAATTTTACGATAATAAACTAAAATAATTGAATTAAAAAATATTTGTTTACAATTTAGTTCTTGAGGAAAATCAAATGACCTGCTTTTCTATATAAATAGCTCGCCTCAAACGGGGAGGCTGATACAACCGGAGAAAATATGGGAAACATTACTACTGAAGCTTGGGTTTTATATGCTGGAAACAATCCTCCAAAACCAGAACCTGCAGAATTAAAACCTGCAGAATTAAAAAAGGAATCTTTTTCATTTGCCGACATTACTGAATCTGAAGTCTTAGCAGAGCCCATTTATGGCTGCTGGGAAGGCAACATGACCCACGCCCTCCAAAGACTCCCAGTAGACATCTGTAAACAACGAAAAGAAAACCCTGTCGTGCTTGGCAATGCTGGTGTTGTAAGAATTTTAAAAACCGGACGCTCTGTAACCACCGTACAACCGGGCGATCTTTGCGTTATTTTCTGCAATGGCGTGTGGGACAAGTTTGGTTATCCTGAAAAAATCTTAGCATATGACGCTCCCAACACCATGGGCTGTTTAGCAAAACAAATGAAACTACACGAAAAACAAGTAATATTGCTCCCAGAAAATACTGATTTTAGTTTAAAACAATGGGCTGCTTTTTCACTACGATACATAACAGCCTGGGCGAATTGGAAACTAGCTTATGGCTGTTGGCGAGTGCAAATGACCGAAGAAGACTGCCCCGCTCCTTTTGTCTGGGGCTGGGGAGGCGGTGTTTCTATTGCAGAACTCTCCTTGGCGCAATTTCAAGGGGCTCGCGTGGCAATGATTGCTTCAGATGATAAGAGATTAAAACTCATAGAATCAATGCGAATCAAACCCATTGACCGACGAAAATTTCCAGATCTCGAATACGATGAAGACAAATATCAAACAGACCCGGTATATAAAAAGAAATATACTGAATCTGAGGAAATTTTTTTAGATATTGTCAAGAAACATACATTAGGCCTTGGAGTCTCTATTTTTATTGATTATGTAGGCTCCCCCGTAACACGAGCAACCCTAAGGGCTCTAGCAAGACAGGGCGTTGTCACTACGGCTGGATGGAAAGAAGGCATGAAAATCACAACCGTAAGAGCTATTGAATGCATTCAGAGACATATTCATATTCACACACACTACGCACGATATCCTCAGGGAAGATCTGCAGTAAGATTTGCTGAAGATACAGGGTGGCTACCGAAAATAGATGGAGAAGTTTATAGTTGGGATAATATACCACAATTAGCTTATGATTATACCAATGGGAAAATAAGTAATTATTATCCGCTATTTGAGATTAATATGCCATAGCACGCTGGAATATTAATGTATATAAATTTGTGTTAATTAGAATGGTTCACCATTTTTTTTGCAATGCCCAATCTTGTATGGTGTAAGTCTCATAATATGAGCGCAAAAGTAGTGATTACTATATTTTCAGTTATCCTTGTTTTTTTTGGAGGATGCTCCACTATGCCTATCGCAAAACAACCGATGTCATTTCTTACATGGCAACCAGCAATATCTCCTGACGAGGTTTTCGAAAGTTCTGTCGGATTTATATTCCTTAAGTCCGATGCGGATGGAAATATCTATTGGATAGAACAACGACCCAATTGTTCTCTTGCACGATCTTTTGGATAAAGATTCCTACTTTTTTCTGGATAGCAATATTTTGATCTTCTACAATGTCATTTTCTCATTCTTATAGCATTTGTGATAGTAGTAAAAATAATGTAAAGATTATTTGAGAGTTAATAAAAAAAATATACACAAAAAAATTTTGATTTTTGTGTATATTTTTTAAATGATTTTCCGATCTATCACTTGACGAGATGGACTTTATTTTAAGTATGGCTGCATTTTTTCTATTCCAAATATCTCAATAGCTTTTTGTATATTATGTTTTCTACAATGAAGTGTAATGTTAGTTTCATCTGATAATCCATTTTTTGATACAGGTACTTTGTGCTCAAACTCTAACCCAAACGTGCTTAAGCATTGTTTTC
>JACRAO010000075.1 GCA_016213345.1 Bdellovibrio sp.
AGGAAAAAGACCGAACTTCTGAAATAGAACTAAAAATTTTAGAAACTTCAGACATCATTCCTGTAGGAGCTTCGGCAGATATCGAAGTTATTATTGAGCAAAAACTAAGCGTACTTGCCATTCCTACTCGAACGATTTTAGGACGCGGAGATAGTCGTTATGTGTATTGTTATAAAAACGGACAAATCAACAAAACACCAATAAAAACTGGAATAGGAAATTACGATCGAACAGAAATACTTTTTGGGGTTAATGAAAATGACACTGTAATTTTTCCACCAGAAGATATTGAACTTAAGGACAAAATGTCAGCAAAAATAGAGTTAAAGCAATGGCCTTAATTGAATTAAAAGACGTAACAAAAATTTTTACAATGGGGGATGAAGATATTCGTGCACTTGACCATGTGGATCTAAAAATTCAAGAAGGAGAATTTATTTCTATCATAGGCCCCTCGGGATGCGGAAAATCTACGTTACTTAGTCTTTTGGGACTGCTAGATCAACCAACAACCGGTGTTTACAAACTTGATGGACAAAGTGTTGAGTCTATCAAAGACGATCAAAAAGCAATGTTACGAAATCAAAAAATAGGATTTGTATTTCAGACGTTTCATTTGTTACCAAGAGCTAGTGCGTTAAGAAATGTTGAGATGCCACTAGTTTATTCTGCAAACTATAGTGTGCAGCATACAGGTGCTAAAATGAAAGACATGGCACTCGAAGCTTTAAAGAAAGTGTCGCTTACTGATCGGGCAAATCATAAGCCAAATGAACTCTCTGGTGGTCAGAGGCAAAGAGTGGCTATTGCACGAGCACTTGTTAATCATCCCAAAATACTATTGGCGGATGAGCCTACTGGAAATTTGGATTCTAAATCAGGTAATGAAATTTTAGATATTTTTCAATTATTAAACAAATCCGGAGTAACTGTGCTTTTGATTACACATGACCCAAAAATTGCAGATCGGGCAAGAAGAAAAGTATTAATGCTTGATGGAAAAATAGTGCCAGAAAAATAATGGAGAAGAAATAATGGAGGATAGTCTTGCCAATTCGTGAAGTTTTGATTTTAGCTTTTGAGTCACTTTACGCCAATAAACTTCGTGCAAGTCTTACGATGTTGGGCATGATTATTGGAGTTGGAGCTGTTGTACTATTGGTATCTATAGGAAACGGCGCAAGAAATTATATTACTAAACAGTTCGAAGGTTTGGGAACAAATCTTATTGTTGTTCAGCCAGGAAAAACAGATAAGAAAATGTCTTTTGGGCCGCCAGTAGGAAATTCAAAAGAAAAGCTCACACTTGCAGACGTTGACGCACTCGAAAAACAAAGTGCTTATTTGGATGCTGTTACTGGTATTTTGTTTGGAGCAGGTACGGTAAAAACGCTTGATCGCTCAAACAACGTCAATATTCTTGGCACTAATGACAAATTTGTAAAAATTTTTAATATTATAGTCACGCAAGGTCAGTTTTTTGCTACTGAAGAAGAGCATGGCCGTAGGGTTACGGTATTGGGAGGTCATCTGGCGGAGAGTCTATTTGGGGAGCAAAACCCTGTTGGGCAAATGGTAAAAATTAATGATAGTGAGCATCGGGTTATTGGTGTTATTAGAAAGGAGGGCACGAAGCTTGGTTTCAATATGGACGATGTGGCGTTTGTGCCCACAAAGACAGCTATGAAAATTTTCAATGATGATAAACTTTTTGGTATTCGAGCTCGTGCAAAATCAAAAATTAGCATGGATGATGCAATAGAGGAAATAAGAGATATTTTAAAAGGTCGTCACAATGGTGAAGAAGACTTTACAATCATGAACCAGTATTCGATGTTAGAGGCGCTGAACACTATATTAGGAATGATGACTTATGTGCTTGCCGGGATTGGTATGATTTCGATGGTAGTTGGTGGAATTGGGATTATGAATATTATGCTTGTGTCGGTAACTGAACGCACACGAGAAATTGGAATTCGTAGAGCAGTAGGGGCAAGAAAAAGAGATATTTTGAAACAATTTTTAACAGAAGCAATTGCACTGTCGCTTATTGGTGGAGGACTAGGATTATTTGGTTCGGTTTCTCTGACTTATGTAGCTTATGGTTTTTTGAGAAGTTTTGATATGAGAGCACCGGCGTGGATTTTTCTTCCGGCATTTTTAATTTCCGTACTAACTGGAGTTTTATTTGGGGTATGGCCTGCCAAAAAGGCGGCTGCTCTAGAAACTATAGACGCATTGAGGTATGAGTAAAACTAATGGATTTTGTATCTAATTTTTTGAACAGTTTATTGAGTTTAGAGCCTGCGCAAAGCCATATTGGGCATTATTTACTTGCTGTCATTGTCACTTATGCTGGTGGAGTGCTCTCAAGTCTTACGCCTTGCGTTTATCCAATGATCCCAATTACTGTGAGTGTAGTGGGAGGGATATCGGGTCATTCTCGTAGGTCTTGGAAGGAAGTTCTCTTTCGTATCATAGCGTATATGATAGGGATGACACTGGTTTATTCTTTTTTAGGAGTGGCAGCCGGCTTGACAGGTAAAATTTTTGGGTCTTTTACTAATACCTCTGGGTGGTATTTATTTTTAGGAATAATTTTGACTTTAGCTTCTCTAATGATGCTCGAAGTTATTAGGTTTGATCCAAGTCAGTTTATTCATAAATTAAAAAGATCTCATACCAAGCAGCATCATTTGGCAAACCCTAAAGAAGTTACACATCTTGGGGCATTTTTTTTGGGTATTTCGTCAGGTTTTATAGCTACACCTTGTACTACGCCAGCTTTGACCTCGGTGCTGGCTTTTATTGCACAAACGCAGTCTGTTGGTGTGGGATTACTGCTTATGTTTTCTTTTTCACTGGGATTAAGTACAATTTTGCTCCTGATTGGACTTTTTACGGGTGCGTTACAAATTTTGCCAAAATCTGGGAAATGGCTAGAAATGGTAAAATTAACAAGTGGATTGATTTTACTCGCTTTTGCCGGGTATTTGATTTATCGATCAGGACAGCTATCTGGAGTGTAAAAAACATGTCGCACACTATTAACACAACTAAGAACACAACCAAGAATGTAACGACTAATCCAAACCTAAAGCTTTATTCTTTATTAATTTTAACTCTCACAGGATTTGTGATTTCTTTTCTCCTTTCAAAACACTTTTATGAAATAAGAAGTGGCTTTGCGTTTTTCAAATCTTTTTGCAATATTAATTTTCAATGGAATTGTGATGCTGTAGCATTGAGTCGATACGCTGAAACCTTTTTTGGCATTCCGCTTTCGAACATTATAGCAGGTTGGTTTTTAAGTTTTTTTGTCATTATACTCTTTGCGTTCAATCGCGATTGGTTTTATGAAACTATCAAAGCAGCTTTTGTTTTTTCTGGGGTTGGTGTTATTTTTTCGATTTTTTATCTTGTCATAATGGTTTTTGTTTTAAAAACTTTCTGTGTTTTATGTGTCATTGTTGAGGGTATTAATATTTTATCATTGATGTTGGTTTTTTTGCTTAAACCTTCTTTGAAAAATCCAGATTTTGCTAAGTGGAAAACATTTGGTATTTCGACCTTAATCATAATGTCTCTGTCTTTATTATTTTTAAATAACCTAAAACCGGAGTCATTACCCGCTTCTGTTGTTAATGACACTATTGATTCGATTTTGAGTGCTGCACCGGTTTCTGTAGGTGAAGGGAAAAATCCATTAATATTTGGTTCCAGTGAAGCGCCAATTACAATTGTAGAGTTTAGTGATTTTCAGTGTCCTCACTGTAAACATGGAGCAATTCTTATGAATACATTGCTCACTCGTTTTCACAACAAGTTACGTGTTGTGTTTAGAAATTTTCCATTAGATCCTTCTTGTAATCGCAGTATGCAAGGTGGGGGTGGGCATGCTGTTGCTTGTGAAGCAGCGAAAATAGTGATTTGCGCAAAAGCACAAGGAAAGTTTAAGGAAGTTTACGAATTATTTTTTGATAACCAAGCAAAGCTAGAACTTGTTGGGCCATTAAAGTTGGTAAAGCTGGCCAAAAATTTAGAAATTGATGAACAAAAACTATTACAATGCATTAATGCTGAAGACACTCAAAAACAATTGTCTTGGGACATAGAGGAGGGAATGCGATTAGGTATTCAGTCCACACCGACTTTTTTTATTAATGGCAGAAAAGTAGAAGGTGCTTTACCAATGGTAATTTGGGAAAAAGTTATTGAGCAACTTTAAGTTGTTTAGCGTATCCTGTCTTAAAAATAACATGATCCGCTAAAAACAGCACAATTTTGGGTGCCCGGTATGTAATAGGCAACAACAAGTCGGATCCCTTGTTTTTTTAACCTTTCCATAAAGAAAAGGTCTCCCAAATAAATTGAAACCTGTAAAAACTTATCCAAAGAAAAATGGAAATAATAGACGTTTCTTATATAAAAGATTGTGCAAGAGAACAGTTTGCAAGTGTAGTGGTGATTGTCGCTTGAGCTCCATTTTGTAAGGTTAGAGCTTCCACTTTTGTCACATTCGAGCGCTTTGAGTTGATAAAAGATGAAAGTCCGAATTTAGCTATATAAAAGGACTGATGATTGTGCTAAAATCAGACATAAGGAGGCCAGTAAATATGGCTGAAAATCAAATTAGACCCCCGGTACAAACAGCAACTGACATTATTCCTATTGCTAAGTTCAAAGCACAGGCTTCAACCTATCTTAATCATATTCGCGAAAATAATCATCCACTAGTTATTACACAACATGGAAAAGCAGCTGCCGTTCTGCTCTCTCCGGAAGAATTCGATCGGCTCCAGAAAATCATATACGAGCGTTACTTTTTAGGTGTGCTCGCTCAAGGACAGACTGATGCACTTCAGGGTCGGACTATTCCACATGAAGAAGTGAAACAACAACTTCACCAACGCTATTCCCAGCAAAAAAGGGCCGCTCATAAATGAAAATTGTTTGGAGTCTTGGCGCTCAAACAAACTTACAAGAAATTGGGGATTATATTGCACAAGACTCTCCTGATCGTGCCTTCTCTTTTCTTTTTGAGCTCATTGATTACGCTGAAAAAGTATTGATGTTTCCAAGAGCTGGCCGCAAGGTACCGGAAACAGATCTTGATGAAATACGTGAAGTGATCCATAAAAACTACCGAGTAGTGTACTTAATGCAGAAACACCAAGTTCTCATTCTATCTGTCCAGGAAGGTCACAAAATGCTAAAAGTCTCTGAAATTTGTGATACAGACATCTAGTATTGGAAGCACCGATTCAAAAATGGTCCAGAAACACCGGGGGCTAGTATACCATTTAAGTATGTACAAATTTGGAACCTGCTCCACTGGTTGCGCAAAGGCATGGTCGGTTACGGACACACAAAATATTCATAAAGTTTTTGGAAATCTAAAAATCTGACTCAACAGAACGCATCATGATGTTGAACCGAAACATTTTCCGAGTTGTTTGGACGAGTTTGTTTTTCGATTTAATCTACGCAAGACTCCTATGGCTGCAAAATAGCAGGCAGTTCTGGAAGTTGGCAAACTGGCAATCAGGCAAGCATGATCAGGATCTGGACCAGGTACCAGGGTTTTGGATGAGTTTATAAAGAAGAGCTGCAACTTGATCTGCAAGCTCAATCAAGCCATTTTGTTCAATAAGATCAAACTCTCTTGGACTTATTTGGTACTACAGAGTTGATTCATGAGGCCGATTGTTTAGGTGCTTCTTTGTATTATCTTTGTCGTGGCTGTAGAAACAGTTACAGCAACTGATACCGATACTGATTCTGAGACAGAGACAGTTACTGGTTTGATTACTTTGCACCCCACAGCCTGGTTACAAATTTTACACTTGCAGAGTTTATATGCATCTAATTTCAGTATAATGCTCTCCTGCTCAGAATGGATATATGTCCTTAAACTCTTTCATTATAAATACTTATCCGAAATGTTTTAAATACAAAAATACTGGCACCAGTTTTGCATGAGTTTATTAATAAGCTTTTTGGAATGGAATACAAAAAGCAGAGAGATTGCCAGAGAGATTGCCAGAGAGATTGCCAGAGAGATTGCATGATACAAAACTGCTGAAATAGAACGTTAATGACGGGAGAAGTGATTTATGTCAAAAAATATGAATTATTTAGGTGTTGCATGTTTGTTTTTGAGTCTCTGTTACTTACAAGCATTCACATTCGCTGATGACAAAGAAGTTAGCGTGAGAGACCAAGAAGTTATTGACCATCTCAGACAAGTGGAGAAAAGAGTTATTGATAATCATGAAAGAAAAAAAGCAGGTAATAGGTTTGTTTTAAGTTTTGAGGCAAAAATCATTAAACCACTGGATGATGCAATGGCTGTTTTAAAGGATCCTAATCGCACGCAAGAGCATAAAGATAGAATACAATTTCTTTTACAAAGGCCTATTGGGCATTTGAAATATATTTCCGGTGAACTTGAACTTTTGGCGAATTCTAAAAAAGAAGGAGACATTAAGAAGACAGCAAAAAGACTTCTCTCTAATTGCAACAGATACAATAATATCTTTAAAAAATATATTGCAAGATTCGAGGGAAAAGAAGAGGAATTGAAAGCACGATTAATCGTTTTTTAACAACACTGGAAGACGTAACAAGCGAAGCACAAGATGTAGTTAATAACATATTATCGAGATTAGAAACCATAATAGATGATACAAAACAAGATCTTATCTCTCTGCGAGATAGTCTTCAGACTGCGTATAGTGATATACGTGAAATGGTCAAAACTGGTAAATCACCGAATCATCCCCGTTCAAATGAGAGTGAGAGTAAACCAATACAACGTCCAAAACAGGTTGACTTGGCAGGTGCTGAATTACTTAAAGACGAGGCAAGTGCAGTTTATCAATTGCGATGTGCAGTGTGTATCAAAGACATAAATGAAATGAATGATAAAGTTTTGGAACTTTTAGGGACGTTACGACATGAGCGTGATGACAATAAGAAATCAGAGAAAACAGAAGAGTTGAAACGAATACTTGATCTTATATTGGTATGTAAAAAACGACTTGAGTGTACGGATACAAAAGCATGTGCTCTTTCTACGGATAAACCATGTCGCATGCAAGACCTAATGGAAGTGCACAAAGAATACGAAGATGTCAAAGAAGAATCTAGCGCCATACAAGACAAAATTAATGTATTTACTGATTTAAATACACCAGAAGTCAAGTCAGATCAGGCAGAAGTCAAGTAATGAGGATCAAACATGAGAAATTATATTTTTATTATTGCAGTTTTATTTGGTCTGATAGGGTGTGGAAAATTTTTAGATAAAACTGTTTCTCAATCAAAAACGGATGACTCTCAAAAATCCAATGCTATTGAACCCCTCAAAATTAGCAAGTTTGATATTCAAGAACATCCAGTTAAGATTACATGGGAAGCAAATATCAATCAAAATGCTGACTATATTATCCAGGCTTGTTTTGAAAATTATATCGATTGTGTAACATATTATCAGATCGAATGTTTAGATAAACAAAACTGTATAATCAAAGATGACGCAAATCGTGAAATACAAAATCGTGTAGAACTGAAGAAAGATTTACTTACCGATAAAAACATCAAAAGATTTATTTTCATAGATAATAGGTTTGAATATATTTTTAGTGATGAAAACAATCTCTTGTTTAAAATACGAGCTTATAACCAAACTGCTAATGGAAATTGGGAATTGTTTTCGCGAGTTGCTCCCTAAGTTGCTCAATGCAGAGTAACTTAAGTTGTGTTTGTAATGGAGTTAGAAATGTCAAAGAGAAGATATGTAATTTTCTTTTTAATAATAGGCATACTGCCTGTATCTTGTGGTAAAGTTGTTGAAACAGAGTCAAATCTAAATTTGTCTACACTAGATGCAAAAGAGAGCATTGATATTCGTAAAAAGACTGCCATACAAATCAAAGACGAACTCAATAAGTTTTTGACTTTAGCTAAACATATTCAGAGAGTAACAGAAATTGTTGCATATACTCTTGCTTCTCCAATATATAACTCATTGAGCCAGATATTTAGTGTTTCATTGTTTGACACGTTTTTAGTACAAATGTTTACCAGTAGATTTAGACTTGTGCTACTGAGATTATCTTACGGAGATGTATATTTTTCTCATAATGGCACATATTTCATTAGCAAAAGATTGCAATTTCCAACTCATCCATATGATTTAAATAGTATATTAGAACTTATTAAACAAAACAGACTGTCAGAAGACGTTCAAACTGCGCCATTTAGATTTGACATGCTTAGAAATAAATATACTGATCTCGATACAACAGAGATTTCTATAACAGACGAATCAAATCAAAATACATTTTTGCTTACAAAATATAAGACTGATAATCTGCTTAAAACAGCTGGCGTTATTTATCCAAATAATTTCTATGAACTAAAAACATCTAAAAATACACAAGGCATTTGTCAATTTGGTTTTGAAGTCGATAATATGAATTTTGTTTGTGATAATTTTCAGGTTTATAGTTCAGCTACCTTGACAAAAATTGATACATTTCGCCTTAGTGGAGATCTAGAAAATCCAGAAGTTTTTCTAAAAACTATATTTTTGGGCCCGCAAGGCTCTAAAGCGGAAACAACTTTTACAGGAAAGCTAAATAATTTATCCATAACTACGAGGGTTTTAAATTGAAATGCATTTCGAAATATATTATTTTGCTTGTGTGCTTGTCTTGCTTGAACTGTGGCAATCCCAGGCAGGTGTACAAGCCATCTTCTGTCGCTGAAGCAGAAGATCTAATAGATAAGGGTGAAAACGAAAAGGCCATCTTAATATTAGAGAAATATATGCAAGAGGAACCTAAGAATAAAGAAGTAAAAATTTTACTTGCATCTGCATACTTGGGTTATGCGGGTTTAAGCATTTATTCTTATTTTGAGTCGTTTCATGACTTATTATTCGAAAGACCACTTTCGGAAACTCTCTTTGGAGATAAGAGTTCACAAGATTTAGCTTCGGTTTCTATCAATATGCCAGGCTTGAATGACGATTTGGCACCGATAGAAGTCATGCTTCTTAAGTTAAGTCAATTTTTTTTGATTGCAAGCAATCAGCTTTCTTTTTTTAATCGTTTTAATACTGTTATGCCTGCGTATTGGCAATTTGTTGATAGAGCACTTAAGTTAATTGATTCGACTGAAAAGACAAATGATATAGTTTTATATAAAATTTTAATTTGGATTATTTATATAAAATCATACTTGAAATACAATATTGTTGGTGACAAAAGTGTTGGTTCTAGACAATGGATTTGTAACTTAGATGTCGAAAGATTTTATTTAGATATAAAGTGGATACTTCGCTCTGTATTAATTATAGTTAAAGATGTAAAAATCATAAAAACCGAAGGGTCCGCCGCTCTAAATGATTTAGAAATCGGTCTAAGTGATATTGAACACATCATGAATGAATTTAGTGATCAAAAAAATGGGGTGCGATTAAGCCTGAAAGGACTGGAATATCAACTAAAATGCACTCCAGAACTATAGTGATATATGAAAATATTTATTATTTTTCTAACTAATCTATTTTTTCTGTGTAATGTTTATGCTGAAGATATTTCATTTACATTTGATTATATGCCAAGCAGGTTTGAAACAAGAGAGTTAACAGCCGGTTCTAGAGCACTTGGAGAACTTTGTACTTCATGGGCTGTAATGCCAGATGGAACAGTTTGTAATAGTGCTTTTTTGAATCAAAATACTAAAAGTTTCTTTTTAGGCAGATTTTATATTGGCAATGGATATAGTGCGCTTTCAACTGCAAATGCGGTTTTACTTAAACCAATTACTAAAGACACACTAAAAAAAGTATTCGAAAATAACTCAGTCATCACTATGGAGTCACAAATTGATTTAGTTTTTGTGACTCCATATTTTTCAATCGAGTTTGCACCGTATAGGATTCAATATTTTTCAGAAATACATAATCCTAATTTTCCAATCATAGCACTTCATGCATCGTTAGAAAAAAGAGTAAAATTAAGCGGCAATCTTAAGCTATCCAGATTCACTCCCGCATTAAGTCAGTTCACTTTGGGTTTGGAATTAAGATTATTAGATAGAAAGTATATACATAATAGTTTTTCGTTTTTTAAAGCTATTGCTAGTCCAGATGCAGGGTTACTGCCCGTTAACAATCAAAGAGCGGTATTTTTGGATCCATCAATTGGTTGGGCTTCTAGAAAATGGCCATGGAAAACTAGAGCTAGTATTGCTGCTAGAAACATAGGCAAAGTTTGGTACAGCAATTCGCTCTACCCAGAATACACAGATATAGATATCGGCGTTGGTGTTGAACCACCAGTAGAGATTGGGCAGCTTGGTGTTGGCATAGAATTTGTAAATCTTATTTATGCTCAGGATTTTATTTCTCGAATGCGTTTTGGGGGGTCATATAAGCTTGGGATGATGGAGATTATGAGTGGCGTTAATGCGAATTCACTAGTGACAGGGCTTGAATTTGGTGTCAATATTTTTCAAGCTGGTATTGTTTATGAGTTTATACGAAATGATTTGAGAGGATTGGGCCCTGAAAACAAAATTTCTACAGAGTTTTCTTTTAAACTTTAGTGTTTGGCTTTTGATTGTATCCCTTTTTGTTGGGCCATATGCTTTAGCTGAAGTCGATTATTTTGACTATTTGCACAAAAAAAGTGCTAATTTAAATCTAGAAAACAAAACGAATGGCTGGGCATACATGATTAGTGGAGCCCTTGTTCTGGGGGGTTCGATACCTGGTTATTATCTTTCTAAGGAGATTTTCTCGAAAGTAATTTATACGGCTGGTCAAAATTTTGGTATTGCTGGTATTGGTTACGGAGCTTATCTAGCTTTTATTGATAATGATTACAAGCGGTTTGAAAATATTTTGCAAAAAACTCCTGAATTAACAAGAGAACAGAAAAATAAACTTGCTTATTATTTTTTTAAAGATCGAGCTGAACAGGCTAAACGTATACGAATGATCAGAGTAGTATCCCATGGTTTGTCAGCGGGTCTTAATATTTTGAATGGCCTGACATCAGATTCTAAAGAATTGGGACTGGCTTTATTTTTTCTTGGTGGTGTTAATGTTTTGGCATCAATTGGTTTGTTGTTCTCACAATCTGCAGAAGAAAAGATGTTAACCAGTTCTTTTTCTGCAACACCCAAATTTGCTGCACTAAATATTACTTATCATTTTTGATTGAGAACTGCTTTTATTTTTTTGTACTAGTGCATTGAAACATAAATTTCTTTCATATACGGACTAGTATGATCTATCTATGTTTATTTCATGATTATAATATGTTACCCATTATAAATATGCTTATTGACACTCACTGCCACTTGGATTCAGACTTTTCGCCTAAAACAATTCCTGACTTGCTCAGAGAGGCCACTCTCGCTGATGTTTCTATTATGATTGCAGTTGCTACAGAGCTCGATTCGGTAAAAAAAGTATCTGAAATCTCTAGTCAATATGAAAACGTTTTTTGCACAGTTGGTATTCATCCTCATGAAGCGAAAAAATTTGATATTTCAGATGTATTGATCTTAAAAGAAGCAGCCATGAATCCAAAGTGCAAAGCTATTGGTGAAATTGGTTTGGATTATCATTACAAATTTTCAACTCCTGAAGAACAAAAATATACGTTGGAGCAACAACTAAACTTAGCAGCAAAACTTGGCTTGCCTGTGGTGATCCATTCTAGAGAGGCAGAAGAGGATCTGGAAATATCATTAAGTCGTTATGCAAAACGAGTGAAAACAGGAGCAATTCCAGGCGTTCTTCACTGTTTTACTGGCACAAAGGAATTTGGCCTGAAATGTTTAGATTTAGGATTTTATGTTTCTTTTTCGGGAATTTTAACTTTCAAGAATGCAGATAGCATTCGAGAGTGTGCCCGAGTTTTTCCCTTGGATCGCATAGTGATCGAGACGGATGCTCCTTTTTTGGCACCAGTTCCTTGGCGTGGTAAAAAATGTGAGCCAAGCTACCTTAAGCTGACTGCTCAAAAGCTAGCCGAAATTAGAGGTATGTCTTTTGACGAAGTAGCGCAAGCGACAACAGAAAATGCAAAAAGACTTTTTAATATATAAAGTATTTCCCTACGCAGCCTCAACCAGCATTACAACACCTAGCCCGCTGCCGGCGCAAACAGAGACAAGGGCTAGTTTTTTCCCTCTGACTTTTAATTCATGCAAAGCTTGTAAGATCAGCCTCACTCCTGTAGCTCCAAACGGATGTCCTAATGGAATGCTGCCTCCGTTTACATTAAATTTTGACATATCTACTTGGCCAATTGGTCGATCCAATCCTAATTTATCTTTAGCAAATTCTTTTGATTCGATCGCTCGGATTGACGATAAAACCTGAGCCGCAAAAGCTTCGTGCATTTCGATTAAATCAATATCTTCCCAACTAACGCCAGCTTGTTTTAACATGCGTGGAATTGCATATACTGGACCTATCAGTAAAGGTTCCTTTTTTATGTCAATAGCAGCGGCTGCGTAACCTCTTAAAAAACCCAATGGTTTCATTTTGTATTCTTCTGCTTTTTTTTCACTCATCATTAGGATGGCACTCGCTCCATCTGTTAGCGGGCTCGCATTTCCCGCTGTGATTGTTCCATCTTTATAAAAAACAGGTTTCAGCATTGCCAGTTTTTCTAGTGTTGTATCAGCTCGAATATCCGTATCTCGATCAACCACTTTGCCATCAGGAGTACCGATAGTAACTACATGCGATTTATAAAAACCACGTTCCCAGGCATTATGAGCCTTAATATGGCTATCTAATGCATATTTGTCTTGTATTTCGCGCGAAACTCCAAAAACTCTAGCCATCAAATCCCCAGATTGACCCATCGTAAGACCAGTTGTGGGTTCTTTGATTCCCGGAGCATGTGGCATTAGGTGTTTAGGTTTAAATTCGGTTAATTTGGATAGTTTCTGGGCCGTAGTTCTGGATTTCATTAGATCCTGAAAAAAATCAGTTGCGTCTTGGCTGAAAAGTGCACGAATAGAACTAATTGACTCGGCTCCTCCTGCCATCCCAACCTCTATTTGTCCGGATTGAATTTTTGCAGCAATTGCACTTACGCACTCAGTAGAAGAGGCACAATAACGATTTACAGTGGTGCAAGGAATTTCAGCGGGTAACCCTGAATCAAACAAAGCCTCTCTAGCCACATTTGTTCCTTCTGGAGGGGGGCACACTATGCCGAAATACAGTTCTTGGATTAATTTTGGGTCGAAATCACTTCTAGCTATTGTCTCTCTAAGAACGAAGCCTCCTAGTGTAGAGGCTGGCATTTTTTGAAACAAGGCCCTAGACCTGACAAATGGAGTCCTTACTCCATTAACAAATACAACCCGATTTTGGTTCATAAACTAAGTTTCTCCTGATAAACTTATAGCTGAAATAATATTTTTACGCACTAATTTTATGAATAAATATTTTTTAAGTCCTTTTTTAAAACATCTTTGGACGCATCCCGGGCATCTTTTGTGGGTAGTGTTGGCTTACCTTCCACCGCTTGGCACAATGAATATTCTCATGATTGGCAATCAAAAATTGTATTTCAATATCGCAATGGAAATGCGTGAACGAGCCAGTCTGCTAACACCATATCTTTTTGGTGAGCCAAATTATCTCAGACCGCCTTTTCAGTTGTGGATGATGCTTTTTAGTTGGAAGGTATTTGGTTTCAATTTATGGGCCACCTTGCTGCCGTCTGTTATTTTTCTTTTAATCACTGCGTGGCTTTTAGGAGAGATTTCAGGGTTTCTTCATGAAAGAAGATGGTTTATTAACTCGGGGCTTTGGTTTGCGATTGCATTAGGTACTGTGCTTTTTGGAACAATCTATCAAACTGAAATTTATGTTTGTTTTTTTTATACAGCAAGCTGGTGGGCCATGCTTAAGTACTTATATAAACCCATTGACTTTCGTGATAGAAAATGGCTGTATATTGCCTTCATATTAGCAGGAATTTCTGCATTAGTGAAAAATCCCATTTACCCATTGATTTGGAGTATGGGGGTTTTGTCATATCTGATTTTGTCGGGAGAATGGGAGCTTTTTAGAGAAAAGTGCTTACATCGTTCTTTCTTGATTGGTATTTTAGTAGGGATTTTTTGGTATGTGTTTGTTTTTTTTCATGATCGACAAAGGGCTTGGACTCATTTTTTACAACAACTATCTTTAGAAACACTTAACAACACAGATTCTGTGTTTGGATTATGGTTGTCGTTTCTGTACTTGTGTTTCCCTTTTACGTTAATGATTTTTGTAGCTATTCGTACGCTTATTAAAAAGGGCCGCAGAGTATCTAACCTTGTTTTGTTTGCTATAAGTTGGGTTTGGCCTATTGTTTTGGTTTTTAGCTTTTTCAATTACCGAAACCATTCTTATGCATATCTTCTTGTGCCACTTTTTGCTCTTCTGGCAGATTGGGCTTACTTTCGTGTAGGGAGAACAAAAATTTTTAGAGCCGTTGTAGTTATAAGTGGTGTTTGCGTTTGTCTGTTTTCTAGCGGTCTTGCTTTACTTGTTTACAGGGGAGACTTTGCGTCACCATGGATAGCTTTAGGATTTGTTGTTTGCGGAATTTGGATCCTTGTTTGTTCTTTCAAAGACTGGATGCGTGGTATGATACTTTGTTGCTTGGTATCAGTGTTTTTATTTAGAGCTACTATTAGTGTAATGGGTGAGTGGGATCTGTCCGTATTAAAAAATACCGCCATTAATAAACCTTCTGCCTCAATTGGATTTTTAGACGAAGAAAATGATCTTTGGAGTGATGTTGGCCTTTTATCGGTTACTATTAGAAAACCTATTTTAAGATTAACAAATCTGGATCAGATTACGGAGCATTTGCAGAAAGGTGGCATAGTGGCTTTAGACGAAGAACAGGCAAAAAATAATATTAGAACCATCGAAGCAAAGTTGTTAGGCAAGGGTGATTTTCGTATTTTAGAAGAAAAAATCTGGCCCCGCTGGCAAAGGAAGTCTAAATTTCCGCTGAAAAAGTTTTTACAAGAAGGAAAAACCGGAGTAAGTGATTTTGTCGAGCTTACACAGCAGCAATATAAAATTTTATGGCTTAAGGACTTGTAACTTTTATTTTGTCACAAGTTCTAAGGGGTAATGGCTTGCACCACATTTGGTGACGCGGACCATTTAGGTGTAACACAGTTGCCGAGACCATAGGTCAGACGTTTCACAAAAGTTCCATCAATATTCATAACATAGATGTTTTGAGTGCCAGTTCGATTGGAACTGAAAATTACAAAATTTCCATCTGGACTAAAATAAGGATCCTCGTTGTTACCTTGATTTTTAGTGAGTCTTTCTATATGCGTACCATCAGGGTTCATGATGAAAATGTCAAAAATGTTATCTATCCATCCTGCAAAAGCAATTTTGTTATTTTGAGGTGACCAATTTGGAGTTGCATTGTATCTACCAGCATAAGTTAAGCGTTGCAACCGACTTCCATCTAGCGCAATACTGTAAATCATAGGCATCCCGGTTCTTGAAGAAACAAAAATCAGCGTCTTACCGTCTGGACTCCAAGATGGATCCACATCTACACCAAAAGATGAAGTAAGGCGAGTCGCGTTTAATGTAGTCAAATCAAGTGAAAAAACCTCTGGATTTCCCAAAAAACTCATTGTTATAGCTATTTTTTTGCCATCTGGTGAATATGCCGCGCCACTGTTAATGCCTTTGCGGTTAGAGAGCAATCGAATTGTACTTGTTGGAAAATCATACTCATAGAGATCAATGTTTTTGATGTTATTTTTTCGTTTTGTAAAAAGAGAATAAGCAATTTTTGTTCCATCTGGGCTCCATGCAGGAGCAATAGCAATAGAGCGGTGTTATGTAATTTGCTTAATGCCGCCTCCATCAAAGTCCATAATATAAATTTCTTTTTTTCCCGTCAGATCACAACTCATTGCAATTTTAGTTAAGAAAATGCCTGGTTTTCCAGTTAAGAAAAACATAATGTCATTGGCAAAACTGTGAGCCAAAGTTTTGGCATCTGACAAAGCTGCCAAGTATTTTTTTGCAAAAATTTGTTTTTGACCCAAAACATCGTAAAGATGCCCTTGAAATGTTAGCGTATTTCCATCTAGATTTAGTTCTGTTTTAATCAGAAACTCAGCTCCGACGCTTGACCAATCTGAAAACTTAAAGCTATCTAAAACAATCCCGGTACTTTTTGGATCTTCGATAAAAGCAGCAGGAGAAAGAAAGCGAAACAGGTCCATAAAGTCTAAATCTAGATTTATAGTTTTATGTATTGTTTGTTTAGCTTGGACAATAGAAACATTGCTTTGGAGGGCTAAATTGCTCTTGATTTCTGGCAGAGCAACGATAGATCTTTTTGTTCTTGCTGTGCCCACCGCAATGTATAACTTTTCGTCCGCATACGATGCAGTTGATATGAACATGAGTGCAGCTAATATACTCATTTTATAGAATGTGCACATACGGATATTATAAAGGAAACCCAAGCAAAACACCATTGAGTAAGAGTTCTTTTGCAATTTCTCTGGGCGGTATCGGATAAGGTTGGCTAGATTGTAGTGTCTTAATTACCATCTCATCAAAGGTTTGATTGTTTGATACCTTAACAAACTGAAAATGCCTTAAATACCCTTTTTGATCTATATGAATTTGCACTTGTGCAGATAAATCTTGACGGCTCAACCACACGGGCAGCGCCCAATTTTGCTGTAGGTGGTCTTTTAAAGAGTCATAATAGCTGCCTTCTATGTTCTCTTTGGCATCTTGCGAAATGCTAGAGCCTTTTGAAAGTATATTTCCCTTAAGTACGACTTGAGTTTCATTAGATTCAGGAGAAACTTTCTCTAAGGCCTTGATTCGAGAAAGTGCATTTTTCATTTTAGATTGTCTATTTTTGACTGGATTTGTAGCCTTAGGTTTAAGCACCATATTATCCGATCTCTCGATGGTTTTTGCTTTCCTGTACTGAGTATTTTTTAATTGTTTAGCTGCTTCTTCGGCCTTTTCTAAAGCCCGACTGAGTTCCTGTGAGGGTTTGTTTATGGCTAGGTCTTTTTTTAAATAATCTGGCAGACCGACTAAATCCACTTTTAAAGTAGGTACAAAAGGAACGATTTTTGAAGGGAAGCTAAAACCTCTAAACCATAGCATAGTAAATAACGCGACATGACAGAGTAAAGACCATTTTACTGCTACTTTAAAATTATTTGAAGTAGTCAGTACTTGTGGTGCTCTAAAAGGTGGAACTACCATTCTTAAAAACTCACAAACGGAACCCTTGTTCTAGGGGTTCAGTGACTAATCCTACGCGGCTAATTTTTGCTTTTTTTACTTCTCCCATAATTTGTGCAACATACCCGTAGGGTAAATTTTGATCAGCCTGCACTACAACTTGAACTTGTGGCTTTGCGGCAGCAATTGCTTCGAGTCTTACTCTTAAAGTACCAGGTTCAATTTGTTTTTCGTTCATAAAAATTTGTCTCCACTTGTTTACAACAAGCACTAGTTGATCAGGTACTTCGCTAAGTGTACCTGTATCTGCTTTTGGCAAATCGACCTGAATGCCTTGCTGCATTAATGGAGCAGAGATCATAAAAATAATCAATAAAACAAGCATTACATCCACTAGTGGCGTTACATTAATTTCTGCTAATGTAGTTGGTGTAGAATTTGTGTTTTGTCTGGCAGAAGAAAATCCCATAAATTTTAACTTCCTGTTTTTGTCTGTATAAAGCTTCTCTGAATAATATTCAAAAAATCTTGGGAAAAAGAGTCTATATCAATTACAGATTTTTTGATTTGTCCTACAAAATAGTTATAAGCAATGACTGCCGGTACTGCTGCCCCAATGCCTGCAGCGGTAGTAATCAGAGCTTCTGATATTCCAGGTGCCACTATTGCCAAATTAGCTGATCCGGTGATGCCAATGTTCTGAAAAGAATTCATAATGCCCCAAACTGTGCCAAAAAGACCTATAAAAGGAGTACTGCTAGCAACAGTACCCAAAGAGCCTATATATTTTTCAAGCTCGGAAGTTTCATGTATAGAGGCTCTTGCTAAAGCGCGATTTATGTTTTCAATATTTAATTTATGATCTGTTTTAGCATCTAAAACTGTCAATTTTCGCAGCTCTTTAAAGCCCGATTGAAAAATTTGCGCAATTGGGGAATTTTTTATGTTCTCAGATTTTTTGAAAATTTCTTCAATATTTTTATCACTCCAAAACAAAGTAAGAAATTTCTTATTTTCTTTTTTAGTGTGTTTAAAGGTTCGAATTTTCAAAAAAATTACAGCCCATGACCAAACCGAAGCCAAAAGTAAAATGAAAAGTACCAGTTTAGCCATTAATCCTGACTGAAGTATCAAATTAAATGCGTCTATTGATTTTAGTGTTGTTGATTGCATAAGAAGTTTACTGTTTTTTAAAGAACAACCTCCAGTCTTCTTTTTTACCACTTAATAGAAGTACCACAATATCTAAAATAAAAATAATTTGCAGTATAAGACTCGAAAGAGGTCCGCCTGCTCCGCCCGTAAGCCACCCGATTATTTCTGAGGTCGTCTGATGTTTAATTAATACTAGGCCAGGCAGTTCATAACCGAAGATGGGTAGGCTTGAAATAGGATGAAAAAAAACCAGTATACCACTTAAGATTCCTGCACCATAACAAAAGTCTTCTTTTTTTAACGCGCGTAAGCATAAGGAAATAGAGATAAGCGTTAAACTGAGCAGATGCTTAAGGCCAATATCAAACTGATAAAATTTTATTGCTAGATATAAAATAGTTGTTAAAACAATAGCGGCAATGTTTGAAAAATTTTGTCTTAAAAGATTAAAAATTTTTCTACGAAAAATAAATTCCTCTAAATAAACGAAACCACATAACAATAAAACACGCACTGCAATTCCTGTCAGAGCAAAAAGAGATTCTTCGAAGCTAATTAAAGTGCCGTAATATTGATAAAAACCAATAAACAACAAAGCAATGGTTGTGCCGAGAGAAATACTTGATCCAATGAAAAAAGAAGTAATATATGCTTTTTCAAAACGGTAATTAGAAAAAACTTCAGAAAATGAAAAAATAATTAATGGATTAAGATTTTTTAAAAGCAGCACATAAAGAAACACTCCAATGCTAAACACATTTAGTTCGATTGAGTGAAAAGCCTCACTCATTTCGGCAATAGATACGTTGGTGTTTTTCCAGTAATAAGCGTAAAGAGTCAGAACCAATAGTCTAAACGTCCAGGTCCATAAGAGGTAAGTTATAAAATAAAAAGCTACATCAAGGATAGCCTTCGCATTTAAAAGAGACTTCATCATTATGAATATTATATCCAATATCGAAACAACTTCACACTCCAAAGATCTGCCACTGCAATAGCTATAAAAATTATTAGACTAAAATTAACCCAAAGAAAAAACCTGAGCCACTGCTTGTTATCAGATAATTTCAAAAAACGATTGAGTTCATATACAATTTTAAAGCACATTAAAAACGCGACGCACAAATACAGGCTGCCCACTTTTAGGAACAATGGAGCACCAAGAGAGAGTCCAATATAGGCTAAACACCAAAGTACAATGTGATTTTGGGTGATTTTGTTTCCATAAACAACTGGTAAAGTATGGATATCCCCCCGTTCGTAATCGGTTTTATATTTAATAGCTAGTGTCCAAAAATGAGGCATTTGCCAAAAAAATAAAAGAAAAAATAAATATATCCCACCCAAAGAAAATACTTGTCCATTGCTTGCGCTGTAGCCCATTAAAATAGGCAGGGCTCCAGGAATAGCGCCAGGGACAGCAGCAAATGCAAAATTTTTTTTAAACCACAGAGTATAAAGTCCATTGTAAAAAAACAATGCTAATAAGCCTAAAAAACAAATTTTAAGATCTATTATTGCTAAAATAAAATCGCCTAAGCAAATGCAAAATACACTAAAACCAAGTGCCATGTGAGGAGAAACTGTTTTACATACAAGTGGTCTGTGTGCAGTTCTGTGCATTTTAGAATCCAAGCTTTGTTCTTGATACTGATTTAAAGCAGATGCACCAGTTGATAAAAAAAATATCCCAAAGAGAGTGCCAATTAAATGAGCTACTTGTAAATTTTTCTCAAAGTTTTGTCCTAAGAGGTAGCCTCCTAATGCGCAGATTAGCACTAACAAAACGATTTCAAATTTTGCCAGCTCTTTATATGTTTTTATTTTTTCAATCCACATTTTACCACATTTTATATGAACCACTTATGCAAAGCGCCTATTTTTAATGAAAAATAAAATAATAATCCCCATAGGGCATACCCCAATGCAGCATGAGTTGCTCTGATATGTGTGTGTAGGCCAAAAAGAACATTAGTGACGCCTAGTATTATTTGCAATATAAATAATACTAAAAGAAAAGAGCTTAATTTTTTTAAGGGATAGGAATTTTTAAAGACTTTCAGCGGTAGGTGAATAAAAACACCAATCATTATGATTCCCCACCATCTGTGAATAAACGCAAGTGAGGTTTCAAAAGTGAGTGGGATTGGGAAAAAACTTTCTAAACAATTTGGAAACTGTGAGCAAGCAAGTCCTGCGTGGCTATGTCTTACAAGTCCTCCAAGAGCGAGTTGAATTAATAGTCCCACTAATGCGGTTTTGCTAAGTAAATGTAGTGCCCGATAGTTGAGGTGATAATTGAAATCCGAATATGAACATGCAATGCTAATTAGTCCTGCTAAAACAAGACATGCAATGAGTAAGTGTATAGTGCTTGCAAGAATTGAGAGTTGCAAAAATACGGTGATACCGCCTAATAAAATCTGAATTGCAAGTAAAACGAGAATTGTAAAAGCGTGTTTTTTTGATGAATCTTGAGGTGGTTTTTTTATTGTTTTCATAAGTGTGATAAGAATGAATATGGCCGTGATAAGAGCAATCCAGCGATGTCCCCATTCAAAGATCACTTCTTTTTGTAGAGGAGGAAATACCGTCCCATAACACAGTGGCCAGTCCGGACAGCCCAAACCACTTCCGGTAGTGCTTACTAGGTTTCCCCACACCATGAGAAGATAAGTGAAACCAACTGTGATCCAGGATAGTGTTTTCATATTACTCCTGTGTATAACACAATCTCCACCCAGGGGTTAGAGTTATGTCTTGACTTTAAAGTATAATTTATAGATGTTTAACACAAATGAAACTCATATTTCTAGTAAATCTATTTTGGAGTTTTGCTTATGCCGACACTTTGCCTGTCAGTAATCCTAAAATCCCACAAGAGCTTCAAGGTGTGGGAATTACAGAAAACTTAGGTAAGATGATTTCTATAGCCGAACTGTCTTTGAAAGATGAAACAGACAAGATTGTACTATTATCCCAATATTTTAAAACCAAAAAACCTGTTCTACTTGGACTGGTTTATTATGAATGTCCTAATTTATGTCATTTTTTGTTAAATGGCATACTAACTACTCTAAAAAAATTTCCTTGGACACCTGGCAATGAATTTGAGTTTGTTTTAGTAAGTATTGATCCTAAAGAAACCGCAAACCTAGCCTTAAATAAAAAAGAAAGTTATTTAAATACATATAACCGGCCAAAAGCAGACTTTCATTTTTTAACTGGATCTCAAGAATCAATTCAAAAACTTGCTTTGCAGATTGGATTTAATTATCGCTATGATGCAAAAGAAAAACAATTTGCCCATCCCGCAGCTCTTTATGTTTTGACTGACGAAGGAAAGATTTCTCGATATCTTTATGGAGTAGAGTTCAAGGAACAGGATTTGAGGTTAGCTTTGGTAGAAGCGTCGAAGGGTAAGGTAGGAACTGTTATTGATCGTATTTTGTTATTTTGTTATAGGTATGATCCTAAACTGCACACGTATTCATTGTATATTACAAGAGTTGTGCAACTCAGCAGTGCTTTTATGATTTTTGCTTTGGGGCTGTATTTGACAGTTTTTTGGATTAAACAAAGAGGGATTTGTTGACATGAGTCTGCCTATTGCTGCCACAGATGTCGCCGTAATGTGGGATCATCTTTATTGGTTTTTGGTCTGGTTAAGCGTGTTTTTTTTCGTTCTAGTGGTTGGAACGATGATTTATTTTGTCATTAAATATCGCCATCAAAAAAAACAAAAACCTGTATTTATCACCGGCAATCACACACTCGAAGTTATTTGGAGTATTGTTCCTTTGCTGTTAGTGCTTATAGTGTTTGTGTGGGGCTATGTTGTATATCGCAAGATGATACATGCGCCACCTAATTCATTAGAGGTTAGGGTTATTGGTAAGCAATGGTTATGGCAGTTTCAATATGAAGACGGAAAAACTACAGTTAATGAGCTTTTTGTTCCAGTCAACCAGCCTGTTAAGCTTATTATGTCTTCTGAGGATGTTATTCATAGTTTTTTTGTTCCAGACTTTAGAGTGAAACAAGATGTTGTGCCGGGAATGTATACAAGTATTTGGTTTGAACCAACCGTGCCGGGAAGACATCAGATTTTTTGTGCCGAGTATTGCGGAACCTCGCATTCACAAATGCTGGCAGATCTTTATGTATTATCAGAAGGAGACTGGGCTCAGTGGAAGGCTGGAAAAAAGTTAAACTTAAAAACTTCGCGGATTAGTATGTCTAACGTACCAAGCCCAACTTTAGCTGAACAAGGAAAAAAACTTATGTTACAAAAGGGTTGCGTAGCTTGCCATTCAGATGATGGAAGCCCAAGGCCCGGGCCAACATATAAAAATCTTTTTAACTCTAAAGTCGAGTTAGCCAATGGTCAGGTAGTCATAGCAGACGAAAATTATTTGAGAGAATCTATTGAAACTCCACAGGCAAAATTAGTAAAGGGTTTTGGACCTCTTATGCCAACGTTTCGTGGCATTGTTTCTGAAGAAGAAATCAATGCCATTATTGCCTATATTAAAAGCTTAAAATAAAGGAAGATTATGTCTGATACACAAACAATGCATTATTTGAATCAAACCACAGGGATTTGGTCATGGCTAAAGACATTGGATCACAAACGAATTGGTCTAATGTATTTATTTACTGTTTTAATTTTCTTTTTAGTTGGCGGAGTTTTTGCTCTTCTCATACGTTGGAATCTTTTCTATCCAAACCACGGATTTGTAGAAGCCAATACGTATAATAAATTTTTTACATATCACGGCGCGATCATGGTGTTTTTGGTTATTATTCCTGCAATTCCTGCCACCTTAGGCAATTTCATGCTCCCATTGTTAGTCGGAGCAAAAGATGTTGCATTTCCACGTTTAAATTTATTTTCATATTACTTGTTTGTTTTAGGTGCTCTGATAGCTTTGGCTTCACTATTTTTTGGTGGAGCAGATACGGGTTGGACATTTTATACGCCGTATTCCATTCGTGCCAGTAGCAGTATGATTTTTGTTGTTTTGGGAGCTTTTGTTGCTGGGTTTTCGTCTATTTTAACTGCACTAAATTTTATTATTACAATTCACAAACTTAGAGCTCCTGGATTAACACTCGGAAGGTTGCCACTTTTTTGTTGGGCAGTTTATGCAACTAGTATTATCCAAATTTTAGCAACTCCTGTGCTAGCCATTACACTTTTACTGCTTGTGTTTGAACAAGTGTTTAAAATTGGTATTTTTGATCCAAAATTAGGAGGAGATGCAGTTTTGTTCCAGCATTTTTTTTGGTTTTACTCACATCCTGCTGTGTATATTATGATTCTTCCGGCTATGGGTGTGATTAGTGAAGTAGTGCCTGTGTTTTCAAGAAAGCCTATTTTTGGTTACAAGGCTATTGCCATGTCATCGTTTGGTATTGCACTTGTTGCTTTTATTGTTTGGGGGCATCATCTGTTTGTAAGTGGACAATCAGAACTTGCAAATTTTATTTTTTCTCTTCTTACCATGTCTGTAGCTGTACCAACTGGAGTAAAGGTTTTTAGTTGGTTAGCGACAATGTACAAGGGGTCAATTCATTTTAATGCTCCATTTTTATATGTGCTTGGATTTTTAGAACTCTTTTCGATAGGTGGCTTGACTGGTGTATTTTTAGCTACCTTGGCTCTAGACGTACATTTAACAGATACTTATTTTGTAGTGGCACATTTTCATTTTGTTATGGTGGGTGGGGCAATTATGGGTTTTTTTTCAGGATTGCACTATTGGTATCCAAAAATATGTGGAAAAATGTATTCTGAAAAATCAGCTCTTATTGCATTTGTTTTAATTATTATTGGCTTTAATGTTACTTTTTTCCCACAATTTATTTTAGGCGCTCAAGGGATGCCTAGAAGGTATTGGACTTATTTGCCAGAGTTTACATTGCTCAATCAAATTTCAACTGTTGGATCATGGATGTTAGGTATAGGTTTTGTTTATGTTGTTTATTATTTACTTAGAGATTTAAAGAAAGGAGAAAAAGCTACTGCAAATCCTTGGCGTGCTTTGACGTTGGAGTGGCAAACTACGTCACCACCACCGACTGAAAATTTTGTAAAAACGCCAGTGGTTACGGAGTGGCCCTATGAGTATCGTGAGTAGGGCACTGGAACATTAATTTCTTCTTTTTTTAAAAAAATTTATCTCACCGGCCGCCATCCTGGCTCTCCGGGGGCCCCCTTGGCCATCCATGGCCGAATCGCATCCAGCTCCCCCGAGGCCGGTAAGATAAATTTTTTCTAAAAAAAGAAGAAATTAATGTTCCAGTGTAGTAGTCGCCTTATGAAGTAGTAAAGGATAATACATTATGGCAGAGACGCAAGTTGTAGATCATCAGAAGCAACAACAACAACCTCATCATCATCATGCACATCATTTCATAAGTGCTGAAGCGGAATTTGAAGCCTCAAAACAGGGAATGTGGGTTTTTTTAGTGACTGAAGTGCTTATGTTTGGAGGGTTGTTTACTGCTTACGCAGTGTTTCGTGGGCTTTATCCTGATATGTTTTATGAAGCTCATAAATTTTTGAATGTTAAACTTGGATGTTTAAATACTGTGATTTTGATTACAAGCAGCCTCACTATGGTATTAGCTGTAAGTGCTTCTCAGAGAGGAGAAAAAAATAAAACAGCTTGGTTTTTAGCGTGCACACTTATGTTAGCGGCTGGGTTTTTGATTGTAAAATATATCGAATATTCTGCAAAATTTCACCACGGTCTATTGCCTGCTGGTTTTTTTCATAATGAAACAATAAAGCATGTGAAAGCACCTTTATTTTTTTCGCTTTATTTTATAATGACTGGACTTCATGGATTGCATGTCCTGATAGGTATGGGGTTAATTTTGTGGATTTTTACTAGAGCTTTAAAGGGTCAGTTTAGTTCTGGTTATTATACTCCAGTAGAGCTTGTAGGATTTTATTGGCATTTTGTGGATTTAGTTTGGATTTATCTTTTTCCACTTCTTTATTTAGTAGGATGAGGAACACGATATGAATAAAGAACATGTGAATAAGCATTATATTTTATCAACCAAGAATGCATGCCTGGTTGGTGTGAGTTTGTTGATTTTAACTGTCATAACAGTTTTAGTGGCAGGAATTAACCTAGGAAGATTGAATTTTATCATAGCTTTTTTAATTGCAACGATTAAGGGAACGTTAGTGGCATTATTTTTTATGAATCTAAAGCATGACCGAAAAGAAAATACGGTTATTTTTTTGACTTCCTTTGTGTTTTTGGCGGTTTTTATTGTGTTAACTGTGTCTGACTTATTTTTTCGCGGAGATGTATATGTAAAAGGTCAATTGGGTTTTGCACAAGCTGAGTTGACTTCGGGCACCATTAAACAGCCATGGATTTCTACGCCTGAGCTTATTGCAAAAGGAAAAATAGCGTTTTCTATACAATGTGTTGCGTGTCATGGAGCAGAGGGCCAAGGCAATGGTCCTGCTGCAGCGGCTCTTAAGCCTCCACCAAGAAATTTTACATCTCAAGAAAATTGGAAATTAGGGAGAAAACCCTCCCAAGTATTTAAAACAATCAGGGATGGCATTCCTAATTCGGCAATGAGTTCTTTTAGTACAATACCAAACGATGACAGATGGGCACTTGTGCATTATGTTTTGTCTTTGGGTCCAAAATCGACACCAAAGCCTACAGAGGACACTAATGAAGATCTTGCAAAAATAGGAATTGATCCCAGCAAACAAACTGCCGGAAGTGATCAGACTCCAAGTATTACCATCGATTTTGCAATGCAGAGAATGATAGAAGAAGCTAAAAATAAGAGGTAACAGGACTGCGTTTTACACATGCTTATCTCACATGTGCTTTTGAGATAAGCAAGATTTTATATCTATTCAATCTTTAGATCAATCATTGTGCCTTTTTTAAACCTACTGCCCTTACGTTGTATTAAGGCTGCCATTTGATAAGCATGTTCTCCCATCCATCTAAGTGCAGTTTTTGAGATATGTAGAAAATTTTTAATATTTAAAAAGGATTGTGTAAAGCTTGATAATTTTGTTGTTTCTGTATTATTTTTTTCTTGGGTCTCTTTTTTAAGTTGTAACTCAAAGATGTTGTCAGTTTTTATTGGATCTTGTTGTTTGTCTTCATGTTTAGGGTCTTTTTTGTTTTGTTGTTCTTGTGTCTGTTCTTTTTCAATCCTAAGTTCAGAAGTGGAAATCGGCTGAATAAATTTAGTAAGCGCAGAGCCAGTCTTAGACAGCATGTGTCAAACCCGACAGCCTTTCTGACCGAGATATTTATTGCGCCTAGTTATATTATCGGTGCGGTGCGCTAAAACTTGAGTTAAAACACCGTCTACTATGTATTTCTGATTGACCAGGCTATGAACTAGATGCTATTCAATTGAGTCTTCAGCTATATGGCAGATATTTTTGCGAAGTGTCACAGTTATGAAGATGTCAAAAGGTTACAGTCTTTAGGCTTGTATCCTTTTTTTAGACCAATAGAGAAGACTAGTGGCTCTTGTGTTACGGCACACGGAAAGCTTTGCGTGATGATAGGCTCCAATAATTATTTAGGGCTCACACATCACCCAAGAGTAAAAGAAGCAGCTAAACGAGCCTTGGATCATTTTGGTACTGGTTGTACAGGATCCAGATTTCTGAATGGAAATCTGGTATTACATGAGGAACTTGAGCATAATCTTGCCAGGTTTTTAAAGAAAGAAAGTTGCCTAGTGTTCAGCACGGGTTTCTTGGCAAACCAGGGTACACTATCCACTCTAGTGGGTAGAGCAGATGTACTTTATTGTGATCGCGAAAACCATGCTTCTATTATCGAAGGAACTCGCATTGCTTTAGGTGACACTATAAAATTTCGTCACAACGACATGAAGGATTTAGAAAGAGTACTTGAGCAAACAAGACATAAATACGAAGGTGCTCTGATTGTAGCTGATGGTGTGTTTTCTATGTCTGGGGATATTTTAAATCTCCCCAAGGTGGTTGAATTAGCAAAAAAATATACCTGCCGTGTTTACGTTGATGATGCCCACTCTCTTGGTGTTCTAGGTCCAATGGGACAAGGAACTGAGGCTCATTTTAATCATATTAGCCAGGCTGATGTGGTTATGGGGACTTTTTCGAAATCTTTTGCTTCGATTGGTGGATTTGTAGCCGGACCTGCTCATGTGATTAATTATGTGAAACACAAATGCAGGCCTTTTATTTTTAGTGCGGCTATGCCACCGGCAGCAGCAGCAACTGTCTTAGAGTGTTTAAAAATTGTTCAAGAAGAACCAGAGCATTTACGAAATTTATGGACAAATGTCCGCAAAATGAGAAAAGAGTTAAATTTGATTGGCTATAATACTTTAAACAGCCGAACTCCTATTGTTCCACTTTTTATAGGTGATGATTTAACTGCGTTTTCGTTTACACAAAAGCTTTATGAACGGGGAGTATTTGCAACTCCCGTTGCAAAACCTGCTGTTCCCGAAGGATTTGCTCTTATACGCACTAGTTATATGGCAACACATACTCAAAGGGATCTTGACTATGTGCTCGAAGTTTTAGAAAGTTTAGGCAAACAGTATGGACTTTTAGGGCAAGTGGTGCACCCTAATTTTGAACCCGCCCATTTAAGGAAGGAATCTTATGTATCAGCTCAAGCGCGTTGAAACTCAAAAGGATTGGGAGGATTTTATAGATCTCCCATGGATGATTTATCTGGACTACCCACACTGGGTACCTCCTTTGAGGGTGGCAATCAAAGACATGTTGAATGTTAGAAAAAATCCGTTTTTTAAACATGCTGTGATGTTTCCGCTTTTGGCTTACAGGGGTGATGAATGTGTTGGTCGCATTATGGGTATTATTGATGATAACCACAATAATTTTCATAAAGAAAAAACAGCTTTTTTTGGATTTTTTGAATGTATTGATGATCAGGCATTGGCGAATTTGTTTTTAGATGAAATTGCAAAATGGGCTGCAACCAAAGGGATGAACTTGCTTCGTGGTCCTATGAATTTGAGTACAAACCATGAATGTGGTCTATTAATTGAAGGATTTGAGGATTCTCCTACTGTCAATAATGTTTATAATCCTCCATATTATGCAAAATTAATAGAACAGTGGGGATTTAAAAAAGCTAAAGATTTATACGCCTATATCATTGATGGCCGAAGCCCAAGTTTTTCGAATCTTCTTTTAGCGCAAGCAGAGAAATTAAAAAAATCAAGCTCTGTGACTTTTCGTACAATAGATATGAAGAATTTTGACAAAGAAGTCGAAATGATCCATGAAATTTATAACCAAGCTTGGGAAGAAAATTGGGGTTTTGTACCGCTTTCAAAGGAAGAATTTAAACACATGGCTAAGGACATGAAGGCTATTATAGATCCGGAGCTATTATTGGTTGCCGAAGTAAAAGGAAACCCGGTTGGATTTACTTTAACAATCCCTGATGTGAACCAAATTTTAAAAAAAATAAAAAATGGAAAACTTTTTCCGCTTGGATTTTTTAAACTTCTTTGGAATCTAAAGGGTCCTGGAAAAAGAAGTGCTATGAATCGTTGTAGAATTTTGACCTTAGGGATTAAAAAAGAATTTCGTCCGCTAGGGATTGGACCTCTGCTTTACGCAGAGCTTTTAAAGCGTGGGCCTGCATTGGGTTATCCTGTGGGAGAAGCTTCGTGGATTTTAGAGGATAATGAACCCATGAACCGTGCACTTGTGCATATGGGGGCGCAGAAAACAAAAGTTTATCGTTTGTATGATAAGGCGATAAATACCACTGTTTAATAAAACATTTTGGTGCAAGACTGCAGGAGAGTAATGTAGAGCATTCAATATTGACTCTCCTGATGAGTTAGATTATACTCATATCATGAGTAAGAGACTGCAAATTCTCCTTCCTGAGGAGGAATATAAGGAAATTCAAACAATAAGCCGGTTAGATAAAAAGACGATTGCTGAGTGGGTGCGTCAGAGTATTCGTAGTTCGATCAAGGAGCGTGTGCCAGAAGAATCGGAAAAAAAGATTGCCAGAATTCTTAGTTTTGCGAAGTACTCCGGCCCCACTGGAGATATCCAAAGCCTACTTAAGGAAATCGAGAAGGGTCGAGGAGAAGTATGAAGGAGAAGTGTGATTTATATTGATTCGTGTATACCGATGTATCTTGTTGGAGCTCAACATCGTAACAAAAGTCGGGTTATTGAGATGATTTCATCTCTTTTATCTGCCCGTGAGACACTTGTTACAAGTGCAGAGGCTTTTCAGGAAATTTTGCATCGTTACAAAGCAATTCATAATCCCAAGCACATGAAGATCGCCTACGAAGCTCTTGATGAGCTGGCATTTTCAGTTGAGCCTATATGCAAAGAAGACACGGATCGTGCACTCACGCTGTGTTTTCAACTTCCTTCGCTTTCGTCTCGTGATTGTCTACATCTGGCAGTGATGAATCGCATTGGTTGCCGACGGATTTGGACTTACGACGCTAATTTTGATGGTATACCAAAAATCGACCGGGTGTATTGAGTTAGAACTGGTGTGGTCATACTGTGCCCATAATGTGGGCGCCGCTATCGACATAAAAAATTGAGCCTGTGATGTGTTTAGAAGCGTCACTTAAAAGAAATGACCCCATTTCACCGACATCTTCGGCAGTGATATTTTCTTTGAGAGGAGTTTTTTCGGCAGCTAGACTTAAGAGACCTCTAAAATTTTTAATTCCTGCAGCAGCTAGTGTTTTTACAGGGCCAGAGGATATTGCATTAATCCTGATTTTTTTTGCTCCTAAATCATAGGCCAAGTATCTTACTGATGATTCGAGTGCTGCTTTTGCAACTCCCATAACATTGTAGCCTGGGATAACTTTTTCTCCCCCATAATAAGAGAGTGTTAAAACCGCTCCGCCATTTGGCATTAGTGGTTCGGCAAATTTTGAAAGTGCCACTAGCGAATACACGCTTATATCAAGCGCAGTTTTGAATCCTTCGCGTGAGGTTTGTATAAAACGGCTCTCTAAATCTTCTCTATTAGCATAGGCAACTGAGTGTACTAAAATATCTAGGTTTCCCCATATGGCTTTTATTTTGTCAAAGACAGTCTGGATTTGTGAGTCATCACAGACATTGCATGGTTCTATTATGGGTGATTTTACGCTTTCTGCCAAAGGACGCAAGCGGCGTTCAAGCGCTTCGCCCAGGTAAGTAAAAGCCAGCTCAACGCCAGCACGATGTAATTTTTGTGCAATTGCCCAAGCCAGACTTCTTTCGTTAGCTACGCCTACAATGAGTGCTTTTTTCTTATCTTCCATATGCTTTTTTAATCGCTTAAAAATGAAGACAAAGCAACTGTAATTTCTTCGCTATTAATAGTTTTGAGAAATGTTTTTTGGTTTTTCAGCCTTATGAAAATCAAAAGCAGTGTCAATGAGCCAACAGGTGGGGTTTCTTAGCATGTATCTGCGTTGATATAACCAATAAGGCTCTGATGTAGATATGGGTTGAGATATAAAGTTGTTTATCTTTTCAAAAAGTTTATTATATGCGGTATTTTTATTTTTTTGTGACTCTTTAAAAATATCAACTAAAAATTTTTTAACTTCTTTTGTGGATGCAGAGTGGTCTGGATTTTTGCCGTTTTTGTTGTCTAAGACAATAACTCCAATTGCTCCTAAAAATTTTCTTTGTAAATCAGAGTTATTTTGAAATGCTTCTAAGAAATAATTAAAACTCTCTTGATACATTTTATCTGATACATTTAATTCATTAATGACAACTAAAAAATCTACAATTTCATCATAGTCCATTTGTTTAAATTCTTCTGGATCCAGCCAGTCTTTAATGATGGCTTTATAAGTTTCATTAACTATTTTAATGTAACTTTCATAAGTAAGATTGTTTCGCATAACATTAATACAGTCGGTTGTAAATCTTCGGTTTTGGAGAGCTTGGTTTTGATTATTGTTTTGCAACTCTAGCAGAACTTCTGCGATAGTTTTTTTTGTGCTTTCTGATAAATCAGTGTGGTTTTGGCCCATATCAATGTTAAGCATATTTAAGAATTCATGTCTTTGCTTTGGGCTTTGTTTTATTATAATTTGGCTAAGAGTATTTTTAAAGTCTTCTTTAGTTTTTGAGTAACGAGATAGAACTTCTAAAGTAACAGCACCATACAGGGTAGTTTCAATAAGTGCGCTTTCGGTCCATTTGTGTAGTATTTTTGGATTTTTTACAAATTCTTCTTTTAGTGAATCAAAACAGTTATGCATTAATCCTAAGGCATAGCCTTTTGGGTTTTCTTCTTTTAATATTTCAGGGGTGCTAGAGCTAAATATTTCATCAAGTGATCGAAAAAATAATTTATTGTCGTTAGTGATAGTGTTCTTTGTTCTTTCCCAAAAGCTAAGTAGAACTTTTTTATTTTCAGGTTCGCTTGCGTGGTTGAGTTTTGATTGATGTTGGTATCTGAAAAAGTATCAAATACGGTTTTAAGCCATTCTGATTGGGCTATTGGATCATCAGATAGTAGTTCGGTGATTTTGATTAACAGATTCTGGATTTCTTTATCGCTTGTACGCTCTCCTTGTTTTAAGAGATTTAAGATTGATTGTATTTTGCCTTTTA
>JACRAO010000076.1 GCA_016213345.1 Bdellovibrio sp.
CTTACAAGTTCCCAATTGTGGGAGTATTCTCTTTTTAAAGCTGATGCCATTGTATTAAAGTTATTAGATAGCTCAGAAAACTGGTCTCCTGTTCTAAATTGAATGTTGAAATCAAAATTTCCGTTTTCTATTTCTCTTAATCCTTTCTGTAGTTTAAACAGAGGACCAGCAATTTTATTTGATAAAAATAGACTAAATAGAAACGTCAGCAAAAGAAAAATAGCTTCTAAAATAATAATTAACGAAAGAATTTGTATTTTGGTATTACCAATAGGTAATGCCGAAATATTATTAGTATCTGGAAAGTTATATTCCACAAATACATTGAAAAGTCGGTATACAATTAATGGGTAAATAAGACTAAGAGGAATTAACCAGGAGGTAACAAAAAAAGCAAACATGAACTGAAATTTCTTATTGATTAAAATAATTTTTCTTTGATTAGGCATAATGAGTATTCTATCTAATTTCTCACTCCAAGTAAAATTTTTTCCATTTGCTTTTGTAAATCAGGCTTTAATGTATCCGCACTTATAACAAATTGAATGAGTTGTTTTCTTAAGAAAGCTCCAATTGGTTGAATTTTTGAGTGCTGAATCAGATATAGTCCGCCTTCGGGGGACCATTCGGCATTATTTCCAAAAAAGCCAATATTAAAGCGTATTATTTTTTGTTTCTTAACTTCGATTTCTAAATAATTGGCTTGGTTGTCGTCAAATTTATAAATTTTATGCTCTTCAGTTTCTTCTCCTACGTTTGCATCACTTGTCTGTTTTAGGTTTGCTCCTATAATCTCTGCTTCAAAATATACCCTAATAGCATTTTGAATCATCTCTCGTGGTTCAACAAACTCAAACCCTGCTATACCATTACTAACTCTTACTAATTTGAGGGTCACAGGGAAAACAGTTTTTCCAATTAAAAGTTGACCATTTACAGTTCTCAAGGTCGTGACTAATTGCGTTAACAGTGAGCTATCAAGTCCTAGCCCTGTTTCTGAAATATTGGTTACTCTAATTTCTGGGCGTGTTAGTTGGCTGCACCTTAAAAAAACCCCTTTGATTCGGTTTAAAACAAATGCTCTTTCTGATTTTCTTCTAGAGCGTGAGGTTTTTAGATTAAATTTATTTTCCGGCATGGCTTATAGTTTAGCAGAATTTCAGAAAATCTTCTCTCCATTTATCAAAATAAGCAATAGCTTGTTGTGATATTTGCATTCGTAGCTCATTCTTTTTCAATTTTGTTAAATTTTCAAACAAAAATGATTCTAATAGACCAAAATGAATGTTGGTAGGCATATAAGTTTTTTCATCTGAGCCGGTCACATGTCGCAATAACGCACCTAAGACTGTGTTTGCTGGAGGAGCGAAATGAGGCAGACTGTGAAGTTTTTGATATATGAAAATGCCGGCTAAAAGTCCGCAAGCAGCGGATTCTAAATAGCCCTCAACTCCTGTTAGCTGACCTGCTAAAAAAACATCGGGATGTCCTTTTATTGACAGGTTGGGAGCTAGCACATTTGGTCCACACACGTAAGTATTTCGGTGGATAGATCCTAATCTCAAAAACTCTGCATTTTGTAGTGCTGGAATCATTCTGAAAATTCTTTCCTGTTCCCTGTACTTTAGCTTTGTCTGAAAACTAACCAGACTATAGGCTGTGTTTGATATATTTTCTGGTCTTAGCTGTATTACTGCAAATGGTACGGAATTGGTAACTGGATCTATTAGTCCAACGGGTTTCATGGCGCTAAATCGCAAACTGTCTTTGCCGGAGGCTGCTATGACTTCGATTGGTTGACAACCCTGAAAAAATTTGGCTTCCTCAAATCGTTCTGCTGGCACTTTTTCGGCTGTTAAAAGTGCGTTTACAAAATCGTAATATTCTTTTTTATTCAAGGGGCAATTTAAATATGCTTTTTCGTCTCCCTTTTGATACCGGTTTGCTAAAAAAACTTTCGCAGTATCAATTGTCTTAGCGTCAATAATGGGTGAAATAGCGTCATAAAAGTATAAATTTTCAAGATGTGTTTTTTGCATTAGCCATTGGCACAAGGGTTCCGAAGTCAAAGGGCCTGTTGCAATTAAGTTAATAGCATTGGTGACAGGTTCCTTTACTTCGCCCGAAATAACGGTAATAGACGAATGGCTTTTTAAAATATGTGTTATGGTTTCTGAAAAAAGTGTTCGATCTACGACTAGCGCCTCTCCGCCAGGTATTGCGTTTTGGCATGCAGATCTTAAGACGATAGAGTTCATACGATTCAGCTCGGTTTTTAACATTCCTGTGGCTGAGCAAGGGTTTTGTGATTTGAACGAATTGCTGCAAACAAGCTCGGCAAACCAAGGAGTTGTATGAGCTGGTGTCATTACTTGAGGGCGCATTTCGTGTAAAAAAACACTTACTCCGCGTTCAGCTAGAAAATAGGCAGCTTCAGAGCCGGCTAGACCAGCTCCAATGATGTGCACAGGGGCTGACGTAGCCGGTATTGCTTTGGTTGCATTACTCATTGCGTCGTACTATATCAGAAGTTTTTAGGATTTTAATAAATAAAACTTCTGAGATAATAAACATAATGCAACCAAAGACAATCAACGAAGCCGTTGTAATGTTTTTTGACCACCTAAAAGCGCAGCGTCATTTTAGTCCACATTCCATAAGAGCTTATAAAAATGATTTAACCCATTGGGTCAAGGATCTTGACGAAAGAAAGATTATGTCTTTAACAGAATTTAGTCAATATTATGACCAACAAACATTGAGATCATATTTGAATTCGTTTTTTGATAATCACGAACGCAGTTCTATTTGCCGGAGACTATCTGCAATTCGATCATTTTTAAGATTTATTAGAAATCATCATTGGATCGCCAAGGATATTGGTCCTTTAGTGCCGAGCCCAAAACTTAATCAAACTTTACCCAGGTTTCTAAAAATAGAAGAAATTTTTGAGCTTATTAACGCACCAAATATTGAAACATTTTTGGGACGCAGGGATCGTGCTCTTTTTGAGATCATGTATGCCAGTGGATTGAGAGTTAGCGAAACAGTGGGCTTAAATCATTGTGATTTAGATCTTGAAAACATGTGGGTTAGGGTTTTAGGAAAAGGTAAAAAGGAGCGAGTATTACCATTTGGACCTCCGGCCCAAAAGGCTTTGAAAGTCTATTTGGCAGATACATGTAGTGATTCACCGGAACCTTTGTTTAAAAATTTTCAGGGCACTAGGCTAAGTACCCGTAGTGTGGCACGAATAATTAAAAAGCATTTAATACGGATTGCTCTAGCAAAATCACTTTCTCCACATGGCATTAGACATAGTTTTGCAACTCACTTATTAGCGGGTGGAGCCGATCTAAGGACAATTCAAGAGTTGCTTGGGCACTCACAGCTTTCTACAACGCAACGTTACACACATGTTGACTTAGGAGCATTAATGGACGAGTATCGAGAAACGCATCCATTAAATCAGGTAAATCAGGTAAATCAGGTAAATAAGGTGAATAATGTGAATAATAGGGTGAACAAAACAAAGTTATAAAAAGTTATATGGATTTTTTATTAGATTATATCTTAAATTTTTATGGTCCCACGCCTTACCTGATAGTCTTTGCTGTCTTATTGGCCTGCGGCCTAGGCATTCCTATTCCCGAAGACATCACTCTCTTTGTTGCTGGTCTTATTTGCTATTACGGGCTGACAAAACTGTGGCTTATGATTATTTTAGGCTTATTTGGAGTCCTAATTGGAGATGCAACGATTTTTTATTTAGGCCTAAAACATGGTAGGAAATTAACTAAAAAATGGTTTTTTCACCAGCTCCTTCCAGATGAAAGACTAAACTCTGTTAGAGATAAATTACATAAAAGTGGAGGGACAAGACTCTTATTTTTTGCCCGTTTCATGCCAGGATTAAGAGCGCCTATTTATTTTTCAGCTGGGACATTGCATATACCTTTTCGTAAATTTATTTTTTATGATGGCATGGCTGCTTTAATTAGTGTTCCAGCAATCATTGGAGCTGTTTACTATTTTGGAGATGAGGTCAATCGTGTTATCCACTTCGTTAAAAAAGTTGAGCATGGCGTAGTTGTTCTGGTTGTGCTTATTGTTCTTGCAGTTATAGGCAAGTGGTATATTACACATAGAAAACTAAAAAAGAATAAATGAAAAAATATGTTTTAATGCTAGTTTGTCTATTTTGTTGCAGCGACTTGGGTGCTGCTAACTCAATCGAAAATTGGTGTACAAAAGTAAAGGAAATCACACAAGAATTGAAATGGGATTTGTTAATGGATCCTTGCTTGTCAGTACAGTGGAAAAGCCTTGGAAGGTCTAACCTTAATATGCCTTTGGTTTATGCTGAGTTTGGGAATACCAGTTCTCAAAATACTACTTTAGTATTTTCGATGGTTCATGGAGACGAGATCACGCCGTTTTATTTGGGATTAAAACTTGCTTTTTGGTTACACGAGAATGAATCAAAATTTAAAACTGAAAAAATAGTCATTGCGCCTCTTGTGAATCCAGATGGTTTTTTTGCGCGTCCTAGAACAAGGGTGAATGCTAAGGGAGTTGATATAAATCGCAATTTTCCGACGCGTGATTGGGATGCTAGAGCCATTAAGCTTTGGAAAAGCAAGTATGCATCAGATAAGAGGAGATATCCAGGTGCAACTTCTCATTCGGAGCCAGAAACTCTGTTTCAGGAAGAGCTTATTCGTTTAGTTAGGCCTCAAAAAATTTTATCTATCCATGCTCCGCTTAATTTCTTAGACTATGATGGCCCATCACACTTGTATTTGAGCCAGTTTCCTAAAGATTATGTCAAGGAGTGTGTAAAGCTTCGCTCCCGCTTAAAGGCTGTTTCTGGTGGATTTTTCCCGGGTTCACTTGGCAATTATACTGGCCAGGAAAGGGGGATTCCAACGTTGACATTAGAGTTGCCATCGGCAGATCCTGCACGAGCGGAGAGATATTGGCAAAAATTTAAACAAGGATTGGACGTAATGATTCATTTTAAAATGCCTGATTATGCGTGGAACAAAAGCAAGGAAGGCAAGCTATTTCGGTGAGTTATCATTATTTAATTGACATAGTGATATATAGTGTAATATAGTGAATTACGATATATGGCTTCTTTTAGGTTTATTCAATGGCTTGTAGATGGTATCTTAGGTCTAACAAGCGATCTGAAGCCAGTATTTATATGTTTTACGATCCGTGGTTCAGGAATTCGAATTATTCACATTCGGAAGATGAATATAAAAGAACGGAGATTATATGTCAAACTATGTAAAAAATGAAAATGGATACAATAAGATCAAATTTAATGCTAAGGCTGTCAAAGAAGCTTATAGTAAAAGCAAAACTCAAAAAAAACATCCCACTAGCGTTAACCTTCCAGAAGATGTCATCACTAAGTTAAAAAGAATCTCTTTACAAATGGGTGTTCCTTATCAGACGCTCATGAGAAAACTTATTGTAGAAGGTTTAGCAAAACAAAAAAGCGCTGCCTAGGTAGGCTCTAAAGATGTTTAACCGAAGTTTTGTATTTATAACCTATTCATTAGTAATTGCTTTTGTTTGTTTTTATCTGGTCCACAGCCTTTTTCTAGGCATATCGGATGACGAAGCATATTACTGGATCTTGGCCCAAAAACCATCTTTAGGATTTGCGTTTCATCCACCTTTGGTTACGTGGATGATCGCTCTTTCACAAAAAATATTTAGCTTTATATTGCCTATAAACAGTGTTTTTATTTTACGATTTTTTTCTGTTTTTTGCAGCACATTTATTTTTGCTTTAGCTTTATATTGGATGAAAATAGCTGGCGTTGAAGTTAGAAATTTATGGAAAGGTGCGCTAGTTTTTTTATCTTTTGCTGGATGGTCTTCTCTGTGTTGGCTTATGGTGCCAGATTCTGGTTTGTTTTTGGGGTGGATGCTACTTTTTGTCTCCACATGGATGTTATGTTTTAATACGCCAAGCACGATATGTTTCGTAATGCTTGTGTTTGGGAGTTGCATCTCGCTGCTTTCGAAATACTCTGGCGTATTAAGTATTTTTTCTGCTGGTTTTTGTATGTTTTTTTGGTGTTCAAAGGAAAATAAGAAAAAAGCTTTTTTGTGGTTAGGTATAGGCACTGCTGTAGCGATGATACCAATTTGGATTTGGAACCATAATAATAATTGGGTATCTGTTTTATATCAGATTCAAGGCAGGCATAGTGGAACAAAAGCGGATTTTATAAGATATCTGAGATTTTGGTTAGTTGAGATATTTTGTGCGGGACCAGTTCTTATATATTATTTTTTGGTTTGCTCACACGAATTAAAAATAACTCACCGTTCTCAAGATATTTTTCAATTTGGGTTTTTCCAGTCGCGTTGGTGTTTTGTATTCAGCCCCTGTGGTCTGATTTTAAAATTCATTGGGCATTTGTAGTTTGGCTACCTGTTATTTTAGAATTGGCTCTAAAATATTCTAAAAGCAAGGCTTTTGGTTTTTGGATAAAATTTCAGTGCGTTTATGGATTGTTATTGTCTGCAGTAATTATTTTTTTATGTCATTTTCCACTCTTGCCGTTGGTATATGAAAAATGTACTGGGAAAACTTTGAATCCATTATTAGATGTCACGAATGATTTTTATGGTTGGAGTGAGTTAAAAAATTTTTTAAAAGAGAAAAATTTAGAAAATGAAATTATACTTGGTTCACGTTATCAAACGGTTTCGCAAGCTGCTTTTGCTTTGGGCAAAATTTCAGGCATTGCTCAAATTCCAAGAGACATAAAACAAAAATCAGAATGGGATGAGCTAGGTGTAACTAGTGATATTGGTCCAGAATGGCCTATGTTAAAACAATCTGTTTTGTATGTAGCTGATAATCGATATAATGAACCACCAAGATATACAAATGCTTCATGTTTTGTTTTAACAAATTTTTATTATAGGCGATCTGTTTATTTAGCAAAAACAATTACAATCTGGAAGTGTAAAGATTTATAATTTTTATTTCGCTTGAGCGACTCGTA